>CAMAFR010000023.1 GCA_945833835.1 uncultured Bacteroides sp. | reverse complement strand
CGTTCAGCCCAGGCTGAACGATGAAGACGGATACGGTCTTGGTCCTTCCTTGGATTTGTTCCAGTAATGCATATAAAAATGGCAAGGCCATTGACGATATGCCGCTCCCGGTTCCGAAATATCCAGCGTCGTAGTAAGTGCCATCTTGACTTGAATGGGGCGTACGTTGTCTTGAAGGGTCAGGCAGCGTAGTTGTCCGATTGACGCTTCTTGACCTCAGTGACTTGTTAGGATTATGTCGTTTTTTGAAATTCTTAAGACGATGAAAAATGAAATATCGACAATATGCTCTCCCGTTATGATTTAACAACGAAGCAACATAAGCGGACTAGCTTGGAGAGGAAAGAAACAAACTTATATCGGAAATCCGTGATAGCCAACATCACGGGAATACTCGGCGTATGTCTAATCCTGAAATTCCGACTGGTAAGAATGCTTTAGGGAAAGACATCTCAGTCATTCTCATAATAGTTTTTGGGAAAGAGACGAAATAAACACAATTTGACGCAAGGATTTGCAAATTTAAAACATATAGAATACTTTTGCCCCCTGAAAGACTGCATCAATCTTATCCTACGAACATGGCCATTATCGAAATCACGTCACTTTCCCACCCCGGAGTGGAGATTTTCGGCACGCTGACCGAAGCCCAGCTGCGACAAAGCATGGAGGCCGAACGGGGACTTTTCATTGCCGAAAGCCCCAAAGTCATCCATGTGGCACTGAACGCAGGCTACCGTCCTGTTGCCCTGTTGTGCGAACGGAAGCACCTCACCGGTGACGCGGCTTCCCTGCTGGAACGCTGTGGCGACATTCCTGTCTATACCGGTGACCGGCAGGTCCTGGCGTCGCTGACCGGCTATGCCTTGACCCGAGGTGTGCTTTGTGCCATGCAACGACCGGTGCTGCCTTCGGTAGACTCCATCTGCCGACAGTCCCGCCGGCTGGTGGTCATTGACGGAGTGGTAGACACGACCAACATCGGTGCCATTTTCCGATCGGCAGCCGCCTTGGGCATCGACGGTGTCCTGCTGACTCCCTCTTCCTGCGACCCGCTGAACCGGCGGGCAGTACGTGTCTCGATGGGCGCTGTCTTTTTGGTTCCCTGGACATGGATGGACCAACCGCTTCCTTCACTGCACCAATGGGGCTACGTCACGGCAGCCATGGCTCTGACGGAGCAGTCTGTGCCTATCCATCACCCTTCGCTGCAACAGATTGACAGACTGGCCATCATCATGGGCACCGAGGGCGACGGCCTGTCCCGCGAAGCCATAGCCGACGCTGATTACGTGGTACGCATCCCTATGTCCCACCAGGTGGATTCGCTCAATGTAGCCGCTGCGGCAGCCATCGCCTGTTGGGTATTGGGTGCCGGTCCCACTGCCGAACCACAAGCATCCCTTACAAACAACACATTCATCACACAATGAGAAAAATGAGAATCGGGTTATTACCCAAAATTCTGATTGCCATGCTGCTGGGAATTGGGGCTGGCATCGTTTCACCAGACATTCCCGTCCGTATCTTCGTGACCTTCAACGGCCTTTTCAGCGAGTTTCTGGGCTTCATCATTCCGTTGATCATCGTCGGTCTGGTGGCTCCCGCCATAGCGGACATCGGCAAAGGAGCCGGCAAGATGCTGCTGACCACTACCCTTCTGGCCTATACCGCCACCCTATTGTCGGGCTTCCTTTCCTATGGAGTGGGCAGCACCGTCTTCCCTTCGCTCATCACGCAAAACATTCCATTGTCAGAAATCAGCGAAGCCCATGGCACGGAACCGTTCTTTACCGTAGACATACCGGCTCCCCTGAATGTCATGACCGCTCTCGTAATGGCATTCACCGTAGGCCTTGGCATTGCCCACCTCAGTACGACCGCCTTGAAAGACGTGTGCAACGATTTCAAGGAAATCATCGTCAAGACCATTCAGGTGGTCATCCTGCCATTGTTGCCCATCTACATCTTCGGCATCTTCTTCAATATGACCCATTCCGGACAGGTCTTCCATGTCCTCACGGTCTTCATCAAGATCATCGGCATCATTTTTCTGCTGCACATCTTCCTGCTAGTCTTCCAATACACCGTGGCTGGCCTGTTTGTCGGCAAGAATCCGTTCCGCCTGTTGGGCCGTATGCTGCCTGCCTATTTCACGGCACTGGGCACCCAGTCTTCTGCCGCCACCATTCCCGTCACCTTGAAACAATGTGTCCGCAACGGGGTGGATGAGGACATCGCCAGTTTTGTGGTCCCCTTGTGTGCCACGATCCATTTGTCCGGCAGCACCTTGAAAATCGTCGCCTGTGCCCTGGCGTTGATGATGATGCAGAATATACCCTATGACTTCCAGCAATTTGCGGGTTTCATCTTCATGCTGGGCATTACGATGGTGGCCGCTCCCGGTGTGCCGGGCGGAGCCATCATGGCGGCACTGGGCATCCTGGCTTCCATGTTGGGGTTCGATGACAACGACCAGGCGCTGATGATTGCCCTCTACATCGCCATGGATAGCTTCGGCACGGCCTGCAACGTCACCGGCGACGGAGCCTTGGCCCTGCTCATCAACAAATGGTTCGGGGAAAAAGAAAAACAACAACTTCAATGACACTTCAAGATATGGCAGACAATTATCTGGAAAAACAACGGGAACAATATGAGGCCCGCAAGGCGGCCTGGGAAAAGGCCCGAAAATACGGGAAGAAAAAGTCCAAACGAAGCATCTCCTGTGCTCCCGCAGCCGGTCGGCCCATGAGCACCGACACACAACAGGAAGATACGGACGGTAATCAGCAAGCCCTGTAAAAGCACACCCGCCGGCGGAAACCTTCCGGGCATCCCGCCGGCGGGTGGTGGTGAAATCAAGAAAAGACAATAAGCAGTATCTGCTCAGGCCTTCTGGCGGGCCGCCAGCAATGACAGGCCACCGAACGTGAGCAGGCCGTTCAGCATCAGCATCTCGTAGCCGAACTGGTAGCCGTAGAGCAGGCAGACCAGACGGTCGGTGAGATAACAGATGACCGGTGAAGCGATGGCCACATACGGCACGAAGCGGTCACGCGGACGCTGGCGGGTGAAGAGCCCGAAGCCATACAGGCCCAGCAGGGGACCATAAGTATAAGAGGCCAAGACGTAGATGGTGTCAATGACACTGGGACTGTCCGCCCACTCGAACAGGAGGATGCACCCTACAAACACCGCCGAGAGCAACAGGTGCACCTGACGGCGGATGCGACGGGCGTGCGGCTCGTCGTATTTGCCAATCCCGATGATGTCCACACAGAAACTGGTGGTGAGGGCGGCCAAGGCAGAATCTGCACTGGAAAAAGCCGCGGCGATGATTCCGATGGTGAACAGCACCAACACAGCAGGGCCCAGATAGCCGTTGGCGGCAAACAGGGGCAACAGCTCGTCGCCTTTGGCAGGAAGCTCCAGGCCCAACCGGGGAGCCGCCGCCAACAGCAGGATGCCCAACGACAGGAACAGGAAATTCACGGGGACAAAAGAGATGCCATAGCAATACATATTGCGCTGCGCCTCCTTCAGGTTGCGGCAACTCAAGTTCTTCTGCATCATGTCCTGATCCAAACCGGTCATGACAATCGTAATGAAAATGCCGCTCAGAAACTGTTTGAGGAAATGCTGTTTAGACTGCCAGTCGCCGAACTCGAAGATACGGCTGTACTCGCTCTGGCACACGGCATCAAAGGCCGAGCGCACGTCCAGTCCGAGCAGGAGGATGACCTTATATAAGATAAGGACCAGCGTCGCCAACAGGCAGAAGGTCTGGAGGCTGTCTGTCCAGACAATGGTGCGGATGCCGCTGCGGCACGTATAGAGCCAGATCAGGAACACCGTCCCGACAGCCGTGAGGGCGAAAGGTATGCCGTAGGCATCGAACACGTAACGTTGCAGCACCAGACACACCAGATAAAGGCGGGCCGCCGCTCCCAGCATTTTGGAGAGCAGGAAAAAGGAGGCGCCCGTGCGGTAGGAACGTGGGCCGAAACGTCCGCCCAGATAGGTGTAGATAGAGGTCAGGTTGAGCCGGTAGTAGAGCGGCAACAGCACATGGGCTATCACTACATAGCCGAAAAAGAACCCCATGCAGGTCTGCATGTAGGTCATGTCAATGCCGCGCACCATGCCTGGCACCGACACGAAGGTGACTCCCGAAAGCGAGGCTCCTATCATGCCGAAGGAAACCACGTACCACGGCGACCGGCGGTTGCCGCGGAAGAAGGCGTCATTGTCGGAATGGCGGGCACCCGTCATCCACGCTATCAGCAACAGGAGGCTGAAATAGGCCACGATGGTCAGCAGAATATATGTTCCGTTCATGTTTCTTGATTTGGCGGGCAAAGATACGCCATTTTTTTGTATCTTCGCGCGCAAAACAAAAGAATACACATGAGCCAACAATATCCTTCCGTCTTATTGGAAAAGGCAGTCGGCGAATTTGCCAAACTGCCGGGCATCGGCCGGAAAACAGCCATGCGGCTGGTGTTGCACCTGTTGCGGCAGGAGACGCCGACCGTCGAGGCATTCGGTAACGCGATTACGACCCTGAAGCATGAGGTGAAATACTGCAAGGTGTGCCACAACATCTCCGACACCGACGTCTGCCGTATCTGCTCGGACATGCGGCGGGATGCTTCCACCGTGTGTGTGGTGGAGACCATCCGCGACGTGATGGCGGTAGAAAACACCCAGCAGTACAAAGGGCTGTATCATGTGTTGGGCGGGGTCATCTCTCCCATGGACGGTATCGGCCCGTCGGACCTGCAGATTGACAGTCTGGTGGAACGGGTGAAGAAAGGCGGCGTGAAGGAAGTGATTCTGGCCCTTAGCTCCACGATGGAGGGCGACACGACCAACTTCTACATTTTCAGGAAACTGGCTCCGTATGACGTGAAACTGACCATGATAGCCCGCGGCATCTCCATTGGCGACGAGCTGGAATATACCGACGAGGTGACCTTGGGGCGCTCCATCGTGAACCGCACCGAATTTACCGGCAATCCTTATTAGTTGAACCAGCAACCCCCTACCCGACCGACAGCCCATGAATACCACTGAAATTTACCTCCGCGCTCCTGAGCCGGAGGACCTGGACTTTCTGCTGCAACTGGAAAACGAAAGTGAAGCGATGGAGGCAGGGACACCTGCCACCGGCCCTTACTCGCGGTTCCAGCTGAAAAGGTACATCGCCCAAAACACCAACGACCTTTATACCGACCGCGAGCTCCGGCTGATGATTGGCTTATCCGCCACCGCACAGCCCGTAGGCATCATCGACGTCTTCTCGTTCGACCCGCGGCACCAGCGGGCGGAAGTAGGCATCGTGGTCCAAAAAGGGTTCCGTGGCAGGGGAATTGCCGCCGCCGCCCTCACGCTGCTGGAGCGGCATTGCTTCGGCCTTCCGGGTGTCCATCAGCTGTATGCCTTCATCCGCAAAGACAACAAGGCCAGCCTGGCGCTCTTTCTGCACCGTGGGTACGAAGTTGCCGGAGAGATCAAGGACTGGACCGCCACGCCGACAGGCTTCCAACCTGTGCTGTTGGTACAGAAAATCAATCCCGCGCACAGTACCTAACTGAAATTTTTCACCCACAAGCATTTTTTTTCATCAAATAATTTGCAGATTCCATAAATATCACTACCTTTGCAACCGCAATCGAGAGAGATAGCCACTCACAAAAAAACATGGTGCGTTAGTTCAGTTGGTTAGAATACATGCCTGTCACGCATGGGGTCACGGGTTCGAGTCCCGTACGCACCGCACATATTAAGATAAAAAACAACTAAAGTCCTGAAGTATAATACTTTAGGACTTTTTTCATATTCGGCGGAGACGGCAAAAAGTGGCACAAGGATGATTGTGCCCTAACCGGCATTTCTTATACGTATGGAAAACTGACAATCTTTCTTTTTGTCGCTTAAGATAAAAATGGTATTTTTGCGGAACTTCATCTTATTACAATGTTCGTAAATGCTTGTATATTGATGATAAGATGTTTATCAACTAATGAATCAACTAACAACAATATACTATGTCTCAATTAGAAGTAAGATTCACCCTTAAAGGTGAGCAGAGCGAAAAAACATTCTTTCTAAGAAATGAAGGGGAGAATTTCTATCTGATGGGAGACTCAGCGGATAGTGAAAAATATGCCGTTCAGAAAGATGATTTTACCAATATTTTTACGTTGGTAGACCAGAATGTCTTTGAAGAACCGTCGGATGTTATTGAGGAACGCATGGTTGGGCTTTCTGAAAACTGGATAGAGGCACAGTCACAAGGTTTGGAAGTAGACAACGAAGAAACACTGCAATCCCGTAAGCCTGGCTATGGTCCTAAAGACATTATAGTCAATCCAGCCAATTATAGTATAAGCGATTTGATGCGTATGGTGGAACAGGGTGATCTTGAAATCGCACCCCGTTTCCAACGTAATTTTGTTTGGGACAAGACTCGTCAAAGTAGGTTGATAGAGTCTGTTTTTCTTGGTTTGCCTTTGCCGGCAATCTATCTTAGCGAATATGATGACGGACGCATGACGATAGTGGATGGATTGCAGCGTATCAGTACCATAAGAGCTTTTATGAACGACAAGTTACGCTTGTGTAACATGGAGTATTTTGATTACTGCAACGGAAAGACCTTTTCCGAACTCCATTTGCCGGATCTACAATTAAGACGATTCTACCGTACGCAGATAACGTGCTTTAAAATTGACTACCGTTCGCCGAACCAATTAAAATACGATCTTTTCAGAAGGCTTAATACCGGCGGCAAAGCATTGAACGATCAAGAGATTAGAAATTGTCTCTCCAGAAGCCGTGTTCAGGACACATTATACAATATGATCTCTTCCAAAGAGTTCCATTCTGCGACCGGTGGCAGCATAAAAGACACCAGAATGGCTGCACAAGAGTCTGCATTACGATTCATCTGTTTTTATAATCTTTACACAAGCGCTACCGGTCTGGCCGGATATGATGGAAATATGAGTCGCACCTTGGATGCGTGCGTAGAAGCACTAAACGAGTTTCCAGTAGACGAACTGAACAAGTATGTCACTCTGTTCAAGGACAGCATGAGACTAGCCTATTCCTTATTTGGCGACTATGCTTTCAGAAAAGTCACTCCCGACTATCATCGCACAAGAAAGAGGGCTATCAACAAATCGTTGATGGTAGCTGTCTCTGTTCTTCTTGCCGCTCATAATGAGTACAATAAACCAGATAAGAACAGGAAACTCACAGGTGAGTTGGCAATATTGCTCGAAAAGGACAGACAACTCAATGATGCGACTTCATGGGGTACTGCAACCAAGAGAAGTATTCTTTACGTATTTGAGTGTCTGAAGAAGAATCTGTTTGATAATTTCTTATTAAGCAACAATGAATAAATTGAATCTGAATATTGATGGTTTTAAATGCTTCAAAGAAGATACCCTCTTTGAATTAAACAATATAACACTGTTGACAGGGTCCAATTCCGTGGGCAAGAGTTCTGTTGTCCAGTCATTGCTCCTTCTGAAAAAAATCTCCCAAGGAAGTCTCTCGGATACGGATGCATTGATGGAATTGGAGTTGAACGACGAAGAATACGCACTGAATCTTGGCACATACGATGACATCAAAAACAAGTCGAATGATGATTATGAGGATTTCATGAATTCGGATTCAAAGGATATCAAGTTCGTGCTGAATGGAGCAGTAGCAAGTATAAAGATTCAAGACAACTTAGAAGCCAGCAATAGAATCCAAGTAAGTACTGATGAGCAATCACTCAGTCGGATGAAAACCCATTTGGACTGTTGTTTTGTCTACCTTAATGCTGAGCGTCAGGCTCCCCGCTACGAATACAAGAATACAGACAATAATGAATACTGTGACTGTCATGGCAGAAATACAGGCGATGTCATTCAAAAACACGAGAAAGACGATTGTGCACCAATACGCTCTTTTGATTTTGCCAAAGGAAAGAAGTGGAAGGTAGAATTGGATAAATGGATAGCATACATCTTCCCTGGTATCATGCTGCAAATAGCACCATCCACCACAGACAGCTATCAAGTAAAGGTTCTTGGCAATGCCGCACCCAACGTAGGTTTTGGTATTACCTATGCTCTCCCCATTCTCGTCAGTGGACTAACCGTTCCTCAAGGCGGTATGTTGGTCGTTGAGAATCCGGAGGCACACCTCCATGCCAAGGCCCAATCGAATATGGGTTACTTCCTTGCACGGATGGCCGCCGCAGGTGTGCGCGTCATCATAGAAACTCACAGCGAACATATCGTAAACGGCATTCGTAGAATGATTGTTCAAAAACAAACCGAAATGTCTGCGGAAGACATCACCATCTACTTCTTTCAAGACAAGAATGGTCATAAGAAAATCATGGATATAGGTATGGACGGCAAGGGCAATCTATCTGCATTTCCAGAAGATTTTTTTGATCAGGTAAGACAAGATACCCTTTCCATACTGCGCATTGATAGAATGAAGCAGAAGACAAACGATGAAGAACGGTAATATTTTCATTGATAAAGAAGGTACGGATATCAGTAGGGTGGAAGTAAAAAAGCGTAATCAGGTACTACGTGATTATTACATGATGCGTGAGGATGCAGAGAAGAACCACGATAAGTTCTTTTATGTCAATGCACCAGAATGGGAGGATTTCTTTTGTAATATATGGTCTCCTGACAATCCGTATTGGGAAGGTGTAGATATGACTTATATCACATCACTCCAAACATGTCCGTATCCCCAAAAGTTAATTAACGACATTGCCGTGTTTGAGGCATTGCCAGAACCCAAAAGTCATGGAGGTTATAGGTATGACGGACATCCATCAACCGGTTATGTTCATGACCCGGAAACTTGGGAGAAGTGGCATAGCAGGTTCTACTATGAACATCCTGAAGAAATTGATTGGAATGGGACCAATGGGATTATGCCGTGCAGGGAGAAGGTGATTGAAATCTTACGAAAAGAGCTACTTGATCTTCAAGCCAATCTGGATCCGAATGGTAGTAATAATCTTAGTTTACCCCATGCAAAATTTCTGAAGTTGAAAAACACAAATTGGGTAGATGCTGCCAGTGAAACCATTATAGCAGAACACAACGATATTGTCATCAGACACCAAGGAGAGAAGATAAAAGCATACGCTGAGCATATCGGAGCACTCATTTGTTCGGTTAATTATTATCATCGTGAAATTGAGTTAGAAGAACTGGAGAAAAGACATGGCAATACGAAGGTTTCTATCATATTCAGCATCAAGAAGAATAACCAATATCAATTTATTTCGATAGATACTGCACATGGAAAATTTGAATTATGTGATGATTCGGGAGGCCATCGGGGCGAAATAAGATTTGATGGTAGCCCTAATGGTGCTGCAACTGTTGAGGAGAACCATGGACTACGCTGCATAGCAGAATGGAAGGACAGGTATCATAAATAGAGTTTTGAGGTGCGTAGCGGCGTTGTCCGGACGCACCTCTCCCCTATCATCCGTCAGCGGACAATGCGGGTGTAGCCTTCTTTGCGCGGCTTCAACGGCTTGTTCTCCGGCTCAGGATAGCCCAAGGCCAGGGCTCCGATGCCCATCAGCCCTTCGGGCAAGCCCCACGAGCGGAGCAGCTCCTGTCCTTCGGGAGTGGCGAACATTTCTTTTTCACGGTGAATCCAGCAGCTGCCCAGACCGATGGCATGGGCGGCCAACATCATGTTGCCCAGCACGAGGCTGCCGTCCTGCACCGGGTTATGGGCGGCCTCGGGAGCCAGCACCAGGACATACGTCGGGGCATCGTAATACGGATTGGAGGTCACGCCCATGATATCGGCGTTCATCTTCGCCAAACGCCGGAGCAGTGTGGCCTCCTGCACGGCTACAATGTAGGGCGACTGCATTCCCATCGACGTAGGCGCATACGTTCCCGCTTCGAGCACCGCCGCCAGTTCCTCATCCTTTATCTGTTCACGTTTGTATTTGCGACAGCTGCGTCGCGTCTTGATTACATCCAATAGTTGCATAATGGTTCTTCTTGTTTTTTTGTTGGCCGATTCGCACGGCATTGGCCGCCGTGCCTGATTATAAAAAAGTGAGGACTAGGCCTCCCTTACCGGAACCGCCAGTCCTCACTCCCTATGTAGTGCAGTCAGTGCTGATTAGTTGTTTTCAGGACGGAGCTGACGAACAACGGCTGCAGTCTGCCACATTTCGCTGTCGTGCAGTGCCTTCAGCTCTTCGTTCAGCTTTTCGCGATAGTCCGGCTGAGAGTTGGAGTCGATGGAGCGCTGTGCCTCGATACCGTCGCAAACAGACTTGTACAGCTTTTCGAACACCGGCTTGGTGGCATCGTGGAACGGAACCATCCAATCCAGTGCACCACGCTGTGCGGTAGTCGAGCAGTTGGCATACATCCAGTCCATACCCTTGGCAGCAAACAACGGCATCAGTGACTGGGTCAGCTCTTCCACTGTTTCGTTGAACGCTTCAGAAGGAGTGTGGCCGTTTTCGCGCAGTGTCTCATACTGTGCCAGCAACAGGCCCTGGATGGCGCCCATCAACGTACCGCGTTCGCCGGTAAGGTCCGAAGTAGCCTCGCGCTTGAAAGTAGTTTCGAACAGGTAGCCCGAACCGATACCGATACCCATGGCAATGACACGGTTCCATGCCTTGCCGGTGGCATCCTGATAGATGGCGTAAGAAGAGTTCAAGCCTCGGCCTTCGAGGAACATGGTACGCAGAGAAGTACCCGATCCCTTGGGAGCCACCATGATGACATCCACATCAGCAGGGGGGACAACGCCGGTACGGTCGCTCCAGTTGATGGCAAAGCCATGCGAGAAATACAAGGCCTTACCCGGAGTCAGTGTCTCCTTGATGGTGGGCCATACAGCAATCTGTGCTGCGTCAGACAGCAGAACGGCGATGATGGTGGCACGTTCGCAAGCTTCCTTGATGTCGAACAGTGTCTCGCCCGGCACCCAACCGTCGGCGATGGCTTTTTCGAATGTCTTGCCCGGACGCTGGCCGACGATGACATTGAAGCCATTGTCACGCAGGTTCAAAGACTGACCCGGTCCCTGTACACCGTAACCGATGACTGCGATGGTTTCGTCTTTCAAGATTTCACGAGCTTTGTCCAAAGGAAATTCTTCACGGGTTTCTACGTTTTCGATAACACCGCCAAAATTCATTTTTGCCATAATAGTTTTTTAATTTTTAAGTTATTGATAAATCTTTCTTTTTCTATGCCTGGGGTGATGAGGGCCGGCGGCCGAACATCACCTTGCTGCGAACAACGACTTCGGCGTTGTTCTTCTTGATCTCTATATCGTATTCGTCATCACTCACCGCTTCACGGCTGAAGGTCAGCACATCCCCATAATAGCTCTCGGCCACATAGGCCATCTCAAAACGGCGCAGCCCTTTCGAGGCGAACCAGTCTATGGGGAACAGGTCGAGGATATGCTCGATGTACTTGATGCTGTTGACGTGGCCATTGATGTCAATGTCGCTGTACAAGGCCTTGTGAGCTCCTACCACTGCGGTGTCCGTCACCTTGATGCGGCCCGGCTTGGCGATGGGGCATTCCTTCTGACAGATGTAGCCGGTGATGCTGCCGCCATGCAGGGTAAGCAGGTCGGCCGGCTTGCGTGTCTGGAGGTCAATCATCGCCCAGATAGAGCGGGCATACCCTATCGGAGTGCCGTCGGCATCGAGCACCGCAAAGTTACGGTCGGTGAACAGCCGGTAGACATTCTCCACCCACGTCTGGATGCTGAACCGCTCGTACGCCTTCGGCATACGCTCCATCTCAACGGCCAGCCGGGACAAGACCCATGTATAATGGTGCTCGTTGAGCGTGCCCATCCCAAAGCCCCTGTCTTCGGCATGAAAGCCGGCGCAATTCAGCAAATGGTTGCCCAGGACCCCCATCGTGAGCCTTCCGTTGCAATCGACATGAAACGGCTCGGCTACAAAGTCATACGTTCCTACCTTCTGTCCGTCTGTCATGACTCTCTGCTTATGAATGTTTTTCCTTGTTATAGCGTTCCTCCCGGTGTGCCAGGTATTCGTTCACCCGTTCGAAACAGCTGGTGGAGACAGCGATGCGCCCAGAGCGCACAAACTGGAGCACACAGTCCAGTGCGCGCAGCTCCTCATAGAGGGAGGTGATGTCGGCACTCATGCCCGTCATCTCCACGATAGAGAAGACCTGATTGACCTCCACGATGTGGGCACCATACCGACGGATGACCTTGGAGACTTCCGTATTGGCTTCCAGACGGGGAGTGGCCAGCTTGTACATGGCCACCTCGCGGAGGAAAATCTCCTTGTCGGTGAAATAGTGCGCCTGGATGACATCCAGCTTCTTCTCAATCTGCCGCACCACCTTTTCGATGATGTCGGGGGTTGTCCAGCAGGTGATGGTGTACTTATGCACTCCCTTGATGGAGGATGCCGACACGTTCAGGCTCTCGATGTTGATCTGACGGCGTGTGAACACGGCAGTAATCTGATTCAGGATACCGGCAATGTTTTCCGAGTGAACAATGATGGTATATAATGTCTTGTTTTCCATAATTTAAATCCTCCTCATTCTTTTAACAATCCAACTCCAGCATCATGTAGTTCACCGAACTTCCCGGAGGAGTCATGGGCAGCACGTTGCCCTCTTCCACCACACAGACTTCGAGCAGGAACGCGCCGTCCCACTTCAACATCTCGGCGATGCCTTCCTGCAACTCCTCGCGCTGCATGACGCGACGGTAACCGATGCCGTAGGCCGAGGCTATCTTCTCGTAGTCGGGGTTCATCATGGGGGTGAACGAATAGCGGTGACGGAAGAACATGGCCTGCCACTGACGGACATTGCCCAGGTAATTGTTGTTCATCAGGATCATCTTGACCGGGGCCTTCTGCTCCATGACGGTGCCCAGCTCCTGCATGGTCATCTGCAGACCGCCGTCGCCCATGAAGGCGCAGACCGTACGCTCGGGAGCACCGAACGTGGCACCGATAGCCGCCGGAAGACAGAAGCCCATCGTACCCATACCGCCGGAAGTGACCACACTGCGGTTCTTGCTGAACTTGAAGTATCGGCAGGCCATCATCTGGTTCTGGCCGACATCGGTCACCAGCACTGCCTCGTGGCGGGTAGCCTCGCTGACGGCGTTCACCACCTCGCCCATGTTGATGGGACCTTCGGTGGGGAACACTTCAGGACGGATGACCTGGTTGTACTCTTTCTCCTCATAGGTCTGGAAACTGTTGATCCATTCGGTATGGTCGTGCTTCTGAATCAGCTCGGTCAGCAGGCTCAACGTACGCTTGCAGTTGCCCAGCACCGGCACGTCCACCGGCACGTTCTTGCCGATTTCCGAGGGGTCCACATCCAGGTGAATCACCTTCGCCTGCTTGGCATAGGTCTCCAGCTTGCCGGTCACGCGGTCGTCGAAGCGCATACCTACCGCAATCAGCACGTCACATTCGTTGGTCTTGACATTCGGTCCCAGATTGCCGTGCATACCCAGCATGCCTTTGTTCAGACGGTGGTCAGAAGGCAAGGCCGAAAGTCCCAGCAACGTGCAGCCGCACGGAATGTCGGCCTTCTCCACAAAGGCCTTCAGTTCTTCCTGGGCATTGCCCAGCTCCACGCCTTGGCCTACGAGCACCAACGGTTTCTTCGCCTCGTTGATCAGCGCCACGGCCTCGCCCACTGCCTTGGGGTCTGTTTCGGGATCCGGGTCGTAGCTACGGATATAGTCGAGTTCCACAGGAGCATAGTCCGTCAGGCCTATCTGCGCATTCTTGGCAAAGTCAAGCACCACAGGTCCCGGGCGTCCGCTACGGGCGATATAGAACGCCCGGGCCACCGCCCAAGCCACGTCTTCGGCCCTGCGTATCTGATAGCTCCATTTCGAGATGGGCTGTGTCACGCCCACCAGATCCACTTCCTGAAAGGCATCGGTACCCAGCAGGCCTGTCCCTACCTGGCCGGCAATGACGACAATCGGCGTGCTGTCAATCATGGCATCGGCCACTCCCGTTATGGTATTCGTGGCACCCGGTCCGCTGGTGACCAGACAGACCCCCACCTCGCCCGACACGCGGGCAAAACCTTGTGCCGCATGGGCGGCTCCCTGTTCATGACGAACCAATATATGATTCAGTCGGTCACGATGGTCATAGAGCACATCATAGACCGGCATGATGGCTCCGCCGGGATAGCCGAAGAGGGTCTTCACACCCTCGTGCTCCAATGAACGCATCAATGCTTCTGCTCCTGTTATCTGTTGTTTGCTCATAGTGTTTTTCGTTTAAGACGTAAAAAGGGATATTCCTTTCCGCTCTCCTTATTTTATTATACTCTTCATTAGTCAATGATACGGACACCACCCTTGTCGGCCGAGCTGACCATGCTGGCATACGCCTTCAGGGCCTTCGACACCTGGCGGTCACGTGTGACGGGAGCCATCGGGCGTGCGGCCAGCTCCTCCTCGCTCAAGCGGACATTGATGCTGCGGTTCGGGATGTCTATCTCAATGATGTCGCCGTCGACAATCTTGCCGATGTTGCCACCAGCAGCGGCTTCGGGCGAGATGTGGCCGATGCTCAGGCCAGAGGTTCCTCCGCTGAAACGTCCGTCGGTAATCAAGGCGCACTCCTTGCCGAGATGCTTCGACTTGATGTAGGAGGTAGGATATAGCATTTCCTGCATACCGGGGCCTCCCTTCGGGCCTTCGTGGGTGATGACCACCACATCGCCGCTGACTACCTTACCGCCCAAAATGCCTTCGCAGGCCGACTCCTGTGAGTCGAACACCTTGGCAGGACCCGAGAACTTCCAGATGCTCTCGTCAACGCCGGCCGTCTTGACCACACAGCCGTCTTGGGCGATGTTCCCTTTCAGCACGGCCAGACCGCCGTCTTTGCTGTAGGCATGCTGCAAGTCGCGGATGCACCCCGTGGCACGGTCGGTGTCCAGCTCGCCGTACACCGCCTGCTGGGCACCCAACTTGATGCAGAACTTGCCGCCGGCAGCACTCGTGTAGATACGCAACGCCTCGGGGTCGACCTCAGTAGTACAAATGTTGTAGCGGGCAATGGCCTCGGCCAGCGTCAATCCGTCCACCCGACGGACATCCGTATCCAGCAATCCGCCCTTCGAGAGTTCAGCAAGGATGTTCAGCACCCCTCCCGCCCGGTTGACGTCCTGGATGTGGTATTTCTGGGTGTTGGGCGCTACCTTGCACAGGCAGGGCACCCTACGCGAGAGCATGTCAATGTCGTCCATCTTGAAATCCACACCGGCCTCGTGTGCCACCGCCAGCAGGTGGAGCACCGTGTTGGTGGAGCCGCCCATGGCGATGTCGAGCGTCATGGCGTTCAGGAAGGCCTGACGGGTGGCGATGCTGCGGGGCAGCACGCTCTCGTCGCCCTCTTCATAATACTTATAGGCGTTTTTCACAATCAGCGCGGCGGCATCCTTGAACAGGCGGGCACGGTTCTCGTGGGTCGCCACAATGGTGCCGTTGCCCGGAAGTGCCAGGCCGATGGCCTCGTTCAGGCAGTTCATAGAATTAGCGGTGAACATCCCCGAGCAGCTGCCGCAGCCCGGACAGGCGTGACGCTCAATCTCGTCCACATCGGCATCGCTCACCGTGGGATCGGCCGATTTGATCATGGCATCAATGAGGTCCAGGTGCTGTCCGTTCCACTCGCCGGCCTCCATCGGGCCGCCCGAAACGAACACCGTCGGGATGTTGAGCCGCATGGAAGCCATCAGCATCCCCGGCGTAATCTTGTCACAATTGGAAATGCACACCATGGCATCGGCCTTGTGGGCGTTGACCATATATTCCACACTGTCGGCAATGATGTCGCGCGAGGGCAGCGAATAGAGCATGCCGTCGTGCCCCATGGCGATACCGTCGTCAATGGCGATGGTGTTGAACTCGGCCGCAAAGCAACCCAGTTTTTCGATTTCCGCCTTCACCTGCTGGCCAATCTCATGCAAGTGGGTATGTCCGGGAACAAACTGTGTAAAGGAGTTTACAATGGCGATGATAGGCTTGCCCATCATTTCCTTCTTCATTCCATTGGCCACCCAAAGCGCACGGGCTCCTGCCATGCGGCGGCCTTCTGTACTCAACGAACTGCGTAACTGATGTTTCATATCCTAAAAATATCTTATCTCTTATCAATCAAAAAGCCTCTCTCATCATCCGGTGAGAAAGGCTTTTGTACATATCCTGCTGCACAACTACATACACGAACCTTCCTCACCTCTTGATGCGACGACCACGATGCGTACCATAGAAAGGACGGATAGGTTATGTGAAACAATTGCGCTCATTTTCCTGCTTTTTTTTGTTTATGGCTGCAAAGGTACAGGCTTTTTTCTAACATGCAAATAAAATGAAAGTTTTTTTGCGGCAAAAGAAGGCATCCGTAAGATGGAGGGGGCTTTAATTGTCAAATCAAACGTGCCCGCCCTCAGAACTTGAGGTAGAAATCGCGGGTAAGCGCCACATACCCCTCACTGAAGACACCCGGAGCCTGCTCGATGACCAGGCGGTCCGTCTGCTTGCGTTCCACCTGGCGGGCAAATGTCATCAGGACCCGCTTGGGCGGCAGGACGGCCTTGGTGTGCACCCACGTCAGACGCTCCATAGAGAGCCCCGCGCGGAAGGCCACTGACACGAAATCGCCCATGGCGGAGGCCGGCAACACTACCGAGAAACGCCCTTCGGGACGCAACAGCCGCTGTATGGCAGCCGTCAGCCGCCCGAAGTCCAGACTGTCGGTGTGGCGGGCAGCCTGGCGGGCGGTGTCGGGGCAGGCAACTTTTTCTATAAAATAAGGTGGATTGGACACAATCAGGTCATAGCCCCCACCGGCATCGGGTTGCAGGGTGACCGCATCTTGCAGGCGGATGTCTATCCGCCCGGCCCAAGGAGAGGCGGCGGCGTTGGCGGCGGCCTGCTCTACGGCGGCCGCGTCAATGTCGATGCCCGTTATCTGCGCATCGGGGGCGCGCTGTGCCAGCATGAGGGCAATGAGGCCGGTGCCCGTCCCCACGTCCAGCACACGGCGCACTCCTTCTACCGGTGCCCAGGCTCCCAGCAGCACCCCGTCGGTCCCCACCTTCATGGCACACCTGTCCTGGCACACGGCAAAACGCTTGAATGTAAAAGATGTTTTCGGCATAGTTCTCGTCTTTTTTATAGGGGTTCGCCAGGCGGACGGTTTCCCGGCGCCAACCAGGTCCTTCCGCCCACAAACGGGTTACGGTGGCCAAAAGTAAGCAAAACCTCCGATACCGCCGCGCCCGCCGGCCGGATATTTTTCTCCCACGGGCATTATTTGGGAATCCAATGCTTCATTATATTGCCAAAATGATTAACTTTGCGCCCTACTTTGGAAATCCGATTTTGATTGCAAACTTGATGAGAGAAGAATTATGATGAAGAAATTAGTCAACGACGACAATATAACGAACGAAAACGAAGAGACGAACATCCTGGCACAGTTTGACCCCATTCCTTTTGATACCAAGCCGGAAGAGGCAGCCGAGGAGATGCCCGTCCTGGCCTTACGGAACATGGTCATGTTCCCCTTTGTGATATTACCCGTCACAGTGGGCCGCGAATCCACCCTGCGCCTGGTGAAAACGGCCATGAAGAAAAACACTCCGATTGTCATCGCCACCCAGAAAGCCGCAGAGGTGGAGTCTCCCGACTACAAGGACCTGTACCCGACGGCCGTACTGGGCAGGATAATCCGCTCGTTCGAGATGCCCAACGGCAACAGGACCATCATTCTGCAGTCTAACGGACCCAAAGTGCATCTGGACAGCATCACCTGCCGTCGTCCGTATCTGAAAGGTTCGGTCAGCATCATTCCCGAAGACAACGACATCGCCGACAAGAACGAGATGGTGGCACTCATCGAGACCATCCGCGAGCAAAGCATCAAATATACCGAGAACGCCGAGGCCTTGGCGCCCGACACGGCGTATGCCCTCAAGAACATTGACAACCTCAACGCCCTGACCAGTTTCATCTGCGCCAACTACCCCTTCCCGGTGAAGGCCAAGATGGAGCTGCTCGAACTGAACAACATGCACGACCGGTGCTTCAGGCTCATCCAGATACTCGACCGCGAGAACCAGCTCCTCTCGCTGAAGAAGAACATCCAGATGCGCACCCGCGAGGACCTGGACCGCCAGCAGCGCGAATATTTCCTGCAACAGCAAATCCGCAACATACAGAACGAGCTGGGCGAGAACGGGAGCCACGACGCCGAGGGGCTGCGCCAGAAGGCGGCCACCAAGCGGTGGAGCAAAGAGGTGCAGACCGTCTTCAATCGGGAAGTGGAGAAACTGGAGCGCATCAACCCCCAGTCGCCCGACTACAACGTGCAGATGAGTTACCTCCAGACCCTGCTGTCACTGCCCTGGGACGTGTACTCCAAAGACGACACGAGCATCACGAACGCCGAGAAGACCCTCAACAAAGACCACTATGGCCTGGAGAAGGTAAAGGAGCGCATCCTGGAACACCTCGCGGTACTGGCCCTGAAGGGTGACCTCAAGTCACCCATCATCTGCCTGTACGGCCCTCCGGGCGTGGGCAAGACATCGCTGGGCCGTTCCATCGCCGCTGCCTTGAAGCGCAAATACGTCCGTATGTCGTTGGGCGGCGTGCACGATGAGGCCGAAATCAGAGGACACCGCAAGACCTACATCGGCGCCATGCCGGGACGCATCATCAAAAGCCTGATAAAGGCGGAGACCTCCAACCCCGTCATTATCCTGGACGAGATAGACAAGCTGGGCAACGACCACCGGGGAGACCCCAGCTCGGCCATGCTCGAAGTGCTTGACCCCGAGCAGAACAGCACCTTCCATGACAACTACATCGAGCTGGACTACGACCTCTCGAAGGTGATGTTCATTGCCACGGCCAACAACCTCGCCACCATTCCCACCCCGCTGCTCGACCGCATGGAGCTCATCGAGGTGAGCGGATACATCACCGAGGAGAAAATCGAGATTGCCCGCCGGCACCTCATTCCGAAAGCGCTGGAGGCCAACGGCATCGACAAGCGGCAGGTGAAGTTCTCGAAGGCGGCCATCGAGTACATCATCGAGAACTACACCCGCGAGAGCGGTGTGCGCGAGCTGGAGAAGAAAATCAGCAAGGTGCTGCGCAAAATCGCCCTCCGGCTGGTGAAGGTCGACCCCGAAATTCCCCGCGAGCTGAAGCCGCAGCACATCAAGGAGTTGCTCGGCGTGGAAATCTACTCGCGCGACAAGTACCAGGGCAACCAGTACGCCGGTGTGGTGACCGGCCTGGCCTGGACGGCTGTGGGAGGAGAAATCTTGTTTGTGGAGACCAGCCTGAGCCGCGGCAAGGGCAGCCGCCTGACGCTGACCGGCAACCTGGGCGACGTGATGAAAGAGTCGGCCATGCTGGCCTTGGAGTACCTGAAGGCGCACAGCGACCTGCTGCAGCTGCCCGCAGGCCTCTTCGACAACTGGAACATCCACATCCACGTGCCCGAAGGGGCCATCCCCAAAGACGGCCCGTCGGCCGGCATCACCATGGTGACATCGCTGGCATCCGCACTCACCCAACGCAAGGTGCGGCCCAACCTGGCCATGACCGGCGAAATCACCCTGCGCGGCAAGGTACTGCCCGTGGGCGGCATCAAGGAGAAGATACTCGCCGCCAAGCGCGCCGGCATCAAGGACATCATCCTGTGCACGGAAAACCGCAAGGACATCGAGGAAATCCAGCCGCTGTACCTCAAGGGGCTCACCTTCCACTACGTGTCGGACATCAAGGAAGTCCTTGACCTGGCACTCCTGGAAGAGAAGGTGCCCGACGCTATTGACTTCTCCGTCACAGAAGAACCCCAAACACCTAACGAGGCCTGACCATGACATTCGAACTGCAACATACCGATCCGAAATCGAACGCACGCGCCGGATTGATCACCACCGACCATGGGACGATAGAAACCCCCATCTTCATGCCGGTGGGTACCGTAGGCAGCGTGAAGGGGGTGCACGTGAGCGAGCTGAAGGAAGACATCCAGGCACAGATTATCCTGGGCAACACCTACCATCTGTACCTGCGTCCCGGTCTGGACGTGCTCGAAGGGGCCGGAGGACTCCACAAGTTCAACGGTTTCGACCGTCCCATCCTGACCGACAGCGGTGGCTTTCAGGTATTCTCCCTGGCGGGCATCCGGAAAATGAAGGAGGAGGGCGTAGAGTTCCGCTCGCACATCGACGGTTCCAAACACCTCTTCACCCCCGAGCGGGTGATGGACATCCAGCGCAGCATCGGTGCGGACATCATCATGGCCTTCGACGAGTGCGCACCGGGCACGTCGGACTATGACTACGCCCGCCGCTCCATGGAGCTCACCCACCGCTGGCTGGACCGCTGCCTGACCCGCTTCAACGAGACGGAACCCAAGTATGGCTACCGGCAGTCGCTCTTCCCCATTGTGCAGGGATGCGTCTACCCGGACCTGCGCCGGCGGTCGGCCGAATACATCGCCTCCAAGGGGGCCGACGGCAACGCCATCGGCGGACTGGCCGTGGGCGAGCCTACGGAGAAGATGTATGAGATGATAGAGGTGGTCAACGAGATTCTGCCGGCCGACAAGCCGCGCTACCTCATGGGGGTGGGCACCCCGGCCAACCTGCTCGAAGGCATCGAACGGGGCATCGACATGTTCGACTGCGTCATGCCCACCCGCAACGGACGCAACGGCATGCTCTTCACCAAAGACGGCATCATGAACATGCGCAACAAGAAGTGGGAGAAGGATTACGCGCCCATCGAGGCCGACGGGGCATCGTGGGTGGACACCCTCTACAGCCGCGCCTACCTGCGCCACCTTTTCCATGCGCAGGAGCTGCTGGCCATGCAGATAGCCTCCATCCACAACCTGGCCTTCTACCTGTGGTTAGTGGGCGAGGCGCGCCGGCACATCATCGCCGGCGACTTCGCCGCCTGGAAGCCCATGATGGTGAAAAGAGTGACGGCAAGACTGTAATAGGAACCCACAAACATCTGGAAGGAAGATAAAAGCACTATGGACCTGAAAATATTCAAGAAAAAATGGTTGAAACGCCTCGACCGGTACATCATCGTCAAGTTCCTTGGCACCTATTTCTTTGCCATCACCTTGATCATCTCCATCGCCGTGGTGTTCGACATCAACGAGAACATTGACCGGTTCATCAACAACAAGGCCCCCCTCAAGGCCATTGTCTTCGATTACTACCTGAACTTCATCCCGTACTACACGAACCTGTTCAGCCCGCTGTTTGTCTTCATCGCCGTCATCTTCTTCACCTCCAAGCTGGCAGAAAACTCCGAAATCATCGCCATGTTCTCCACCGGCATGAGTTTCAAGCGGCTGATGGTGCCCTACATGATTTCGGCGGCGGTCATCTCGGCGGTGAGCTACGTGCTGAGCACCGAGGTCATCCCCACGGGCAGCGTCACCCGGCTGCAGTTCGAGCAGGAGTACAAACGGAAGAAGAAGGTGGAATACGCCCGCAACATCCAGCTGGAGGTCGACTCGGGGGTGATTGCCTACATGGAGCGCTACGAGAACTACAACAAGACGGGCTACCGCTTCTCGCTCGACAAGTTCGAGGACCACAAGCTCGTGTCGCACCTCACGGCGCGGCGCATCACTTACGACACCACACAGGTGCACAAATGGACCATCAAGGAATACATGATACGCGAGATGAAGGGGATGCGCGAGACCATCACCAAAGGCGACCGGCTGGACTCCGTCATCAAGATGGAGCCGCAAGACTTCCTTATCACCCGCGGGCAGCAGGAAACCATGACCAGCCCCCAACTGAGCGACTACATCGCAAAACAGAAGAAGCGCGGATTCGCCAACATCAAGGCCTTCGAGGTAGAATACTACCGCCGCATAGCGACCTCGTTCGCCGCCTTTATCCTGACGACCATCGGACTGGCCCTGTCGTCGCGCAAGACCAAGGGGGGCATGGGGCTGCACCTGGGCATCGGACTGGCCTTGAGCTTCTCCTACATCCTGTTCCAGACCATCTCCTCTACCTTCGCCATCAACGGCAATGTGCCGGCGGTCATCGCTGTCTGGATACCGAACATACTCTATCTGTTCATCGCCATCTACCTGTACCGGAAAGCCCCTAAATGATATGATCGCCACCCTACCGTTTATTGTCCACACCTTCGAGGCCTTCAACCGCCTTATGTTCGAGGGGAAACTGCGCCAACCCGACTTGCAGCTGAGCCGAGCCATCTCGTTTATAGGCGTCTGCTCCTTCAAGAGACGCAGGCGTCCCGACGGCAGTTTCGAGCACTATGACTTCGTCATCCGCATCAGCCAGTCGTTCGACCTGCCTACTGCCGAGCTGGAGGACATTATCCTCCACGAAATGATTCACTACTTCATCGTCACCAACCAGATAGACGACACCTCGGCCCACGGGACAATCTTCCGGCAGCTGATGGAGCACATCAACCGGAAGTTCGACCGCCACATCACAGTGTCGCACCGCAACTTGGGGCAACACCGTCTCATTAGCCCCAGCCGGCGCTGGCACATCGTGGCCGCCGTGCGTTTCCACAACGGCAAGAAGAGTATCAAAGTGCTCACGAAGACCGCCACCGGCATCCTCTCCTACTACAACAAGATCCGGCAGCACCCCGAGGTCGCGGACATACGCCTCTACCAGAGCGACAACCCCTTCTTCAACAACTACCCTCACTCATCGGCCCTCAAAGTGTATTTCCTCGACGAGGCCACCTTTCAGGAGCAGCTGAAGACGGCCCACCCCCTCTTCTGCGACGGGCGGGAGGTCCGTTTCGAGCACGAAGCCGCCTGCCGCTGAGCGCAGGCAGACGGCTCCGCCTTATTCCAGCACGATGCTTCCGAAAAACTCCGGGCAGTGGAAACACGGCTCCGGCAGGTCAATCTTCGTCCACGACAGGAAGTGGGGCGTCGGCAGCAGGTCGCCGCATTTGTAGAAATTGGCCCTGAACGTCTGCCCGCCCAGACACTCCACCCGGTCTTTGAAGAAGGCCGACAAGGGGATGATTTCGGCTGCCTGCCATGAGCAGACCCCTACACGCTCCCCGAAGGGCGCTTCGCCCAACGATGTCCAGCGGCGCACGCCGGCCAGCACCTCGGCAGGAGCCTGCTCGCGGCTACCGCGAACGCCATGTGCCAGCAACAGCCGTCCGGCACAGTTGCATTCAAAGTTATAATACTCGGGGCGGCTCTCGTCCAACTGCACGAAAAACTCCACGCAGGCATCCTCCCACACCCGGCCGTTGTCTTCAGCGGCAACGGCACGCACGCTGTCTTCTGTCACCGCAAAATGCAGCAGCAGGCGTTGCCCGTCGTGGGCCATCCTGAACCGCACCTCGGGCACATACGGGTACGCCTCCCAGTTGGCCACATCCACCGTCTGGAACGTAATCCCCTTCGCGTCCAGCCAGGCAGGCACCTCTGCGGCCTGCAGGTCGCCTGCCTCTATTCTTCTCACTCTCAGTTCTTTCATTCTCATCGTATGTTTTTGTTGGTTGCTAAAAAAAGGGGCTGCTTCTCGCGAAGAAACCCCTCCCTTAAAATGAAGTATGATATGACAAAAATCAATATCCAAGTTCTTTTTCCAGAGCTTCGTACTCGGCCTTGTTGAGTTTCCAGTAGATGTTCATCAGATACTGGCCCCACAGCTGTCTCTTGTCGGCAGCCAGTTCCTTGGCCTTTTCGTAATTGGGTTTGGCCTTTTCATACAACTCTTTGATCTTGCTGTCGTTGGCCACGTATTTCGGGTCGTCCACACTCAGCTGGGCGTTCTCTTCCACAATCTGCTGTGCGGGGAAGAAATAGCAGTCGCCGATTTTCGAGTAGGCTTCGGGCACGAATTCGCCGCCTTTGGCGATGATTTCGTTCATCGTGGCGATGGAGGCGTCGTAATCCTTCTTCTCATACTGCAGCACACCCTTCACATACAGGAAGTACGGAGTGGAGTTCTGGGCCAGCACGCCTTCAATCTGTGCCAGAGCGTCGTCTACCTTGCCCTTCTGGATGTAATAGTCCATCAGGTTACCGATGAAGTATTCCTGGGTCGGGAACTTCTGCACGCCTTCCTGGATGGAGGCCAGCCACTTGGTAGAGTCGGGGTTCTCGCCCTTGCCGTAGATTTCGGCCAGACACATCAGCGAGCGGTAACCTTCGCCGGGGTGCTTTTTGCCAATTTCGGCATATTTCACCGTAGCGGCCTTGTTCTCCATGGTGTTGGCGGCCAGGGCGGCGTAGTTGGCGATGAGCGGTGTGAGCGTATCGTTCTTGATGGCATCGATACCGGAGAACAGCGGTTCGGTAGAAGCATCCACAAAGAGGCCGAAGAACTTCAGTGCCTTTTCGTAGTTGTTGGCGTTATAGGCATCCGAGCCGGCGTTGGTCAGGTTCGGACGGATGGCTGCCAGTGTCTTGGCCAGTTTGTCTCTCAGTTTGGCCTTCTTCAGTTCGCCAGCCTTTACTTTGGCCTGTTCGGCTGCATCGGCCTGAATGTAGAACTCGAACATTTTGCCCAAGCTGCTGTAGAGGGTGGCGGTGTCGGCCTGTCCACCCGGCAGGTAGAGTTTCATGTTCTCGGCATCGTAGATGTCCTTCTGCAGGTCACCGGCCAATTTCCATGTCTCGGGGTCGCTGGCTGTGGTGGGGTCTGTCAGCGCCGGTTCCAAAATCTTAGCAGCCTTGGCAGGGTCGCTCTTGGCTGATTTAGCTTCCTTCACGACATTCACCTGCGCAGAGGCGGTACATGCTGCAAAGAACAAAGCTGCGGTAAATAAAACTTTTTTCATAACTGTTTAATTTAGGTATTAGTACTTATATCTGTTCTTGTTCCATTTCCGTTCCGGCCTCCGTCACCGGCGGTGTCGTTCCGGCCTCCTCCTCGTCCTGGTTGTCGTCTTCGGGTTCAGAGGTCACCTTGCACACGGAGCCTATCTGGTCGTTGCGTTTCTCCAGGTCGATAAGCCGCACGCCTTGCGTGGCGCGTCCCATGATGCGCACATCGGCCACCTTCAGCCGGATGGTGATACCCGACTTGTTGATGATCATGAGGTCGTTCTCGTCCGTCACCGACTTGATGGCCACCAGCCTGCCGGTCTTCTCGGTGATGCTCAGGGTCTTCACGCCCTTGCCGCCGCGGTTGGTCATGCGGTAGTCGTCAATGTCCGAACGTTTGCCGTATCCGTTTTCAGACACCACCATGATGGTCTCCTTCTTCGGGTCCTTGATGCAGATCATGCCTATCACCTCGTCGGTACCGTCGTCATCGAGGGTGATGCCGCGCACGCCGGTGGCGGTGCGTCCCATCTCGCGGACGGCCACCTCGTTGAAGCGGATGGCGCGACCGTTCCGGTTGGCGATGACAATCTCGTTGTGTCCGTTGGTCATGCGCACCTCTATCACCCTGTCGTCCTCGCGGATGGTGATGGCGTTCACACCGTTCTGCCGCGGGCGTGAGTACTGCTCAAGCAGGGTCTTCTTGATGACACCGTTCTTCGTGCAGAACACCACGTAGTGTGAGTTGATGAACGTGGGGTCGTTCAGGTTCTTCACCCGCAGGTAGGCCGTCACCACGTCGTCGGCATCAATATTGAGCAGGTTCTGGATGGCCCGTCCCTTCGAGGTCTTGTTGCCTTCGGGTATCTCGTACACCTTCAGCCAGTAGCACTTGCCCTTCTGGGTGAAGAACATCATGGTGTTGTGCATGGTGGCCGGGTAGATATGTTCGATGAAGTCCTCGTCGCGTGTCTCACTGCCCTTCGAGCCCACCCCGCCGCGGTTCTGGGCGCGGAATTCCGACAGCGGCGTACGCTTGATGTAGCCCAGATGCGAGATGGTGATGACCATGGCATCATCGGCATAAAAATCTTCGGGGTTGAACTCCTCAGAGGCGTAGACGATTTCCGAGCGGCGTTTGTCGCCGTATTTCTCCTTCACTTCCAGCAGCTCGTCCTTGATGACCTTCTTGCAGAGCTCCTCGTTGGTGAGGATTTCCTCGTAGTAGGCAATCTGCCGCATCAATTCCTCATATTCGGCATGGAGCTGTTCCTGCAGCAGGCCGGTGAGCTGCCGCAGGCGCATCTCGACGATGGCGCGTGCCTGCACCTCGCTCAGGCTGAAGCGTTCCATCAGGCGGGCGATGGCCTCGTTCGGGTTCTTGGCCGCCCGGATGATGCGGATGACCTCGTCTATATTGTCCGAGGCGATGATGAGCCCTTCGAGGATATGCGCGCGTTCCTTCGCCTTCCGCAGGTCGAAGCGCGTGCGCCGGATGACCACCTCGTGCCGGTGCTCCACGAACAGGCGTATCAGGTCCTTCAGGTTGAGCAGCCGGGGCCGTCCGTGCACCAAGGCGATGTTGTTCACGCCAAACGATGTCTGGAGTGCCGTCATCTTGAAGAGCTTGTTGAGCACCACGCTCGCATTGGCATCGCGCTTCACGTCAATGACGATGCGCATCCCCTCGCGGTCAGACTCGTCGTTGACATACGAGATGCCCTCTATCTTCTTCTCGTTGACCAGGGCGGCGATGTTCTCAATCAGCTCCTTCTTGTTGACGTTATAGGGAATCTCGTTCACCACGATCTTGTCGTGTGTGGGGTGTGACTCTATCTCGGTGCGGGCCCGCATCACGACCCGGCCGCGGCCGGTCTGATAGGCATCGCGCACCCCGCTGATACCGTATATATAGCCGCCTGTCGGGAAATCGGGAGCCTTGATGTAACGCATCAGCCCCTCTACGTCGATGTCGTTGTTGTCGATATAGGCCACACAGCCGTCTATCACCTCGGCCAGGTTATGGGTGGGCATATTGGTCGCCATACCTACGGCAATACCCGAAGCTCCGTTCACCAGCAGGTTGGGGATACGGGTCGGCATCACGGTCGGTTCCTGCAGCGTGTCGTCGAAGTTGTTCTGGAAATCCACCGTCTCCTTGTACAGGTCCTGCATCATCTCCTCACCGATTTTCTTCAGCCGGGCTTCGGTGTAACGCATGGCGGCGGCACTGTCGCCGTCGACAGAGCCGAAGTTGCCCTGTCCGTCCACCAACGGATAGCGCATCGCCCAGTCTTGGGCCATACGCACCAACGCCCCATATACGGACAAGTCGCCGTGCGGGTGGTATTTACCCAATACTTCGCCCACGATTCTCGCCGCTTTCTTGTAAGGCTTGTCCGACGTATTGCCCAGTTCCATCATACCGTAAAGGATACGGCGGTGAACAGGCTTGAATCCGTCTCTCACATCCGGGAGGGCGCGTGCCACGATTACTGACATGGAGTAATCAATGTACGACGACTTCATTTCCTCTTCGATGTTGATTTTAATAATTCTGTCTTGTTCTTGCATTTAAACGATTATTAATGATACATCTCTCGATTGGCTTCATAAAAAACCATGCTAAAATACGGCTTTTTCTTGAATTGACAAAATAAACCTTCAAATATCCCCTTTAAAAAGAAGTTAAGGGAGACTGGGCAGTGGTGTCCGCCTTCCCCGCCGCCCGACAGACGGCACTTCCTGGCACGGATTTTGCTGCTTTTCGAAACGACAACACCGCACCATTATTATATAAATGTGTATATTTGCACCCAACATCTGATTGAAGGAGAAGATTTGCTTATGGACAAACAATTTACAGCAGAAGTGTACGACATCATCCAGTTCAGCAAGGAAGAGGCTAACCGGCTGTACAACAACAGCATTGAGCCAGAGCACCTGCTGCTGGGACTGATACGTCACGGGCAGTGTAGGGCGATGGAGGTCCTGCAGAGCCTTTATGTGGACCTCGGCGAGGTGAAGCGGCAGGCGGAGGCCCGGCTTAAGGCCAAAGCCGCCCCGACCGACGAGCGGACAGACAACATCTACATGAGCGAGAAAGCATCGAAAATACTGAGAATGAGCATACTTGAGTCAAAACTGCTGAAATGCCCGCAGGCCGGTCCCGAACACATCTTGCTGGCCATTCTGAAAGAGGGCGACAACGGGGCGGCGCAGCTGCTCGACGGACACGAGGTGACCTGCCAGAAAGTCATGGACAAGCTCGGCACCCGACCGCAGCCACAAAACGGGCTCGACTTCGACGATGACGACGAGGAGGAGGCCGAAGAGGAGCCGCGCTTCGGCTCGCGCGACAACGGCGGCGGCAGGAGTTTCTACATCTCCATCTCGGGTCCCCAGACCACCCAAAAAACCGAGACGGACAACAGCACCCCCGTGCTCGACACCTTCGGGACAGACATCACCCGCGCGGCTGCCGAAGGGCGGCTGGACCCCGTGGTGGGACGCGACCGGGAGATTGAACGGTTGGCGCAGATACTGGGCCGCCGCAAGAAGAACAACCCAGTGCTGCTGGGCGAACCGGGCGTGGGCAAATCGGCCATTGTGGAGGGGCTCGCCCTGCGCATCCATGAACGGAAGGTGTCGCGCAACCTCTTCGGCAAGCGGCTCATCGCACTCGACCTCACCGCCGTCGTGGCGGGTACCAAATACCGGGGACAGTTCGAGGAGCGCATCCGCTCCATCCTGAACGAGCTGAAGAAACACCCTGAAGTCATCCTGTTCATTGACGAGCTACACACCATTGTGGGGGCCGGAGCGGCCGCCGGATCAATGGATGCGGCCAACATGCTCAAGCCCTCCCTCGCCCGGGGCGAGATACAGTGCATCGGCGCCACCACCCTCAACGAGTACCGCAACAACATCGAGAAAGACGGGGCCCTCGAACGGCGTTTCCAGAAAGTGATGGTCGAGCCTACCACGCCCGACGAAACCCTGCAAATCTTGCGGAACATCAAGCCGCGCTACGAGGAACACCATGCCGTGAACTACACCGACGAGGCCCTGGAGGCCTGCGTCCGGCTGGCCGGACGGTACATCACCGACCGCAACTTCCCCGACAAGGCCATTGACGCTCTCGACGAGGCCGGCTCGCGGGTGCACCTCGCCCACATCCAGGTGCCCGAGGAGATTGCCGGACAGGAACAGCTGATAGAGGAGGCACGGACCCACCGCACGGAGGCCGCCCGCCTGCAGGACTTCGAGTTGGCCACCCGCTTCAGCACCCGCGAGCGGCAGCTGACCAACGAACTGGCCTGTATGCAGCGCAAGTGGGAGGAGGGGCAGAAGAACCTGCGCATCACAGTGGGCGCACAGGATGTTGCCGAGGTCATCTCAATGATGTCGGGCGTGCCCGTACAGAAGATGGTGGAAGCCGACAACGCCCGCCTCAAGGGAATGAAGGAAACGCTCCTGAAGACCGTCATCGGGCAAGACCGGGCCATCGACACCTTAGTGAGAGCCATCCGCCGGAGCCGCGTGGGCCTGAAAGACCCCAACAAACCCATCGGGTCATTCCTCTTCCTGGGGCCTACGGGCGTGGGCAAGACCCACCTCACCAAACAGCTTGCCCGCGAACTGTTCGGGTCGGCCGACGCGCTGATACGCATCGACATGAGCGAATATATGGACAAATACAACGTGTCGCGCCTCGTGGGAGCTCCTCCGGGCTACGTGGGCTATGAAGAGGGCGGACAACTGACCGAGAAGGTGCGGCGCAGGCCCTACTCCATCGTGCTGCTCGACGAAGTGGAAAAGGCCCACCTCGACGTGTTCAACCTGCTGCTGCAGGTGATGGACGAGGGACGGCTGACAGACAGTTTCGGACGCACCGTCGACTTCCGGAACACGGTCATCGTGCTCACCTCCAACATCGGCACCCGCCAGCTGAAGGAGTTCGGCAAGGGCATCGGCTTCGCCGCACAGACACGCGCCGACGACAAGGAGTACTCGCGCGGCGTCATCACCAAGGCACTGAACAAGTCGTTTGCGCCTGAGTTCATCAACCGGCTCGATGAAATCATCACCTTCGACCAGCTGGACGAGCAGGCCCTCGCGCAGATCATCGACATCGAGCTGCAGGGCCTCTACACCCGTCTCGACGAACTGGGATACCGTCTCGTCATTGACGAGGAGGCCAAGCGCTTCGTCGCCTCCAAAGGCTATGACGTGCAGTTCGGGGCTCGCCCGCTGAAGCGTGCCATACAGAGCCACCTCGAAGACGGCCTCTCCGAACTGATAGTCAATGAGATGCCACCGACCGGCAGCACCCTCCACGTACAGCTGGACGAGCTCCGCCAGGGGTTACGGATACAGGTGGAATGACCGCCGCATCCGGCCCCTTCCAACGGGGCCGGGCCCGCCGCCGGTGCTTACAGCTCCTCCCCGTCTTCCCAATCCGTATCGGTCATCTCTTCCGGACTGAACCCCAGATCGGCCATCAGGGCCTGGTAGTCTTCCGGACCATCCGTGCTCTCCAGGGGCGACTTTCCTCCCGAGTTCACCAGAAAACACCGCTCCGAAGTGTCCTCCGTCATCTGTTCCAACACGATGTCGAGCTGCCATTTCTTGCCGAACCCGTAGACAAACACCAACTGTTGCCCTACCCGCTCGAAATAGTTCGTGATGAGGAACACATCGGCATCCAAATCCATCACTTCCGAGGTGTCGCCCGATCCGCGCGCTATGACGGGGTGCGAGCCCCAGCCCTGCGGCGAGAACATCCACTGGTAGTTTCCGTCCCAAAGTAAGGACCTGAGGATTATATAGGCCAGCTCGCTGAATGTGATCCGCGAGGGGACGGAGATGGTGCGCCACACGTCAGGATGATGCAGCCCCTGTATCGTGACCCTGAACTGGAAGTGGTGCGTCTGCTCGCGGTCCTTCCACGGCTCGTCCGCCATCGCTATGAAAAACTCGTTGTCCACCAACTCCTCATCATCGTCCAGTTCCTCGTCGAAGTCATCGTCGTCAAAGTCATCGTCGTCAAAGTCATCCTCATCAAAATCATCATCTTCGAACTCATCGTCGTCGAACTCCTCGTCGTCAAAGTCCTCGTCCTCCCACTCATCGTCGTCCATCTCTTCATAATCATCAAAATCCTCTTCTTCCCCGTCGTTGCCGCCCCAGCCGCCGGGCAGACAGTCTACCAAGTGGTAGCTGAAACGGTCGCCCAGATGCTGCTCCAGCAAGGGCAGGTAACGGTCAAGGTCGGCTTGGTTGGCCGCCAGCAGGCAGTGCATGCCCTCGTTGCCGAAATCGAAGTCCATCGGAGGGATGCTGCCGTCGTCCTCCTTCAGGATGTGGCGCGCCACCTCAAACCGGTCACACGGCGCAATCCCCGCTTGGGCGGCGTACTCCACCGCCCGGAAAATCCGGTTGTGGGCCTCTTCATACGTGATGCGCTGCAGTTCGAAGGGGTTGCCCGCCCGGTCGATGAGCTCCTCCAGCTCTTCCGGGCTGATGCGCACAAAACTGAGCACGTCCTGCACCCCTTTGCAGTAGAAGTCCACCAGGAAGAGGCATGCCGTGTGGGTCCCGTCGGGGTGGTCGCGCACTACGAGGATGATACCTGTTTTGATGCTATCGAGCCTGGCCGTCCTGTAACAGGCACCGATCGGAGATTTCCTCACTTGGTGCAAAAGGAAGTCATTGTCATCCGGTTGTTCCGGTCGCTTTTGAGAAAGCCTATAGTCGTCTGATTTTTTCATGAGTTACATTTTTCGGCAAATATACATTATTTTTTCATTGTCGACATGCATTTTTCCGATAAGAGCACACCTCCCCCCCAAAAAAAGAAAGAGTACTGACAGCCGCCGGATGTCTGACAGAATGGCAGCGTTTCCTGCCGTGCCTGTCACCTCCCTGCCGCCTGGCATGTAATTTGCAGGCCACCCGGCAGCCGCGCCCGGTGTGCGGCCCCGAAAAAAGAGCAATAAACCATCAAAAATCCAAACTGAATATGCAGAAAGGTAATATTGGGGTAACGACAGAAAACATCTTCCCCGTCATCAAAAAATTCTTGTACAGTGACCACGAAATCTTCCTCCGCGAACTGGTATCCAACGCCGTAGACGCCACCCAGAAGCTGAAGACACTGGCCTCGAAAGGCGAGTTCAAGGGCGAGCTGGGCGACCTCACCATCCACGTCAGCGTAGACAAGGACACCATCACCATTTCCGACCGAGGCCTGGGGCTCACGGCGGAGGAAATCGACAAATACATCAACCAAATCGCCTTCTCGGGTGCCAACGATTTCCTGGAGAAATACAAGGACGATGCCAACGCCATCATCGGCCACTTCGGCCTCGGCTTCTACTCGGCCTTCATGGTGGCCAAGAAGGTGGAAATCCTGAGCCGCTCTTACCGCGAAGACGCCGCCGCCGTGCGGTGGACCTGCGACGGCAGCCCCGAATACACGCTGGAGGAGGCCGACAAGGCCGGACGCGGTACCGACATCATCCTGCACGTGGACGATGACTGCAAGGAGTTCCTCGAACCCTCCCGCATCCAGGAGCTGCTGGGCAAGTACTGCCGCTTCCTGCCCGTGTCCATCGCCTTCGGCAAGAAGAAGGAGTGGAAAGACGGCAAGCAGGTGGAGACCGACGAGGACAACCTCGTGAATGACACCACCCCGCTGTGGACCAAGAAACCGGGCGACCTGACCGACGAGGACTACAAGAAGTTCTACCGCGACCTCTACCCCATGTCGGACGAGCCGCTGTTCTGGATACACCTCAACGTGGACTATCCGTTCAACCTCACCGGCGTGCTCTACTTCCCGAAAATCAAGAGCAACATTGACCTGCAGAAGAACAAGATACAGCTCTATTGCAACCAGGTGTACGTGACCGACTCGGTTGAAGGCATCGTGCCCGACTTCCTGACGCTGCTCCACGGAGTCATCGACTCGCCGGACATCCCGCTCAACGTGTCACGCTCGTACCTGCAGAGTGACGCCAACGTCAAGAAAATCTCCACCTACATCACCAAGAAGGTGGCCGACCGCCTGCAATCCATCTTCAAGAACGACCGCAAGGACTTCGAGGCCAAGTGGGACGACCTGAAAATCTTCATCCACTACGGCCTGCTCACGCAGGAAGACTTCTACGACAAGGCCAAGAACTTCACGCTGTTCAAGAACACCGACGGCAAGTACTTCACCTTCGAGGAGTACCAGACCCTCATCAAGGACAACCAGACCGACAAGGAGGGCAACCTGGTCTACCTCTACGCCACCAGCAAGGACGACCAGTACACCTACATCGACGCCGCCCGCAGCAAGGGCTATGACGTGCTGCTCATGGACGGACAGCTGGACGTGCCGATGATCAGCATGTTGGAGCGCAAGTTCGAGAAGAGCCGCTTCACTCGGGTGGACAGCGACGTCATCGACCGCCTTATCGTGAAAGACGAGCCCAAGGGCGAGGAACTGCCTGCCGAGCAGCGCGAGATGCTGGCCGCCGTCTTCAACGGACAGCTCCCCAAACTGGAGAAGACGGAGTTCCACGTAGAGGCGCAGGCCATGGGCGAGAACGCCGCCCCGATTGTCATCACCCAGTCCGAATACATGCGCCGCATGAAGGAGATGGCCGGCATCCAGCCGGGCATGAGCTTCTATGGCGAGATGCCCAGCATGTTCAACCTCGTGCTCAACAGTGACCACAAGCTCATCAAGGCCGTCCTCGACGAGGCAGGCAGCGCCTGCAGCGAGAAGCTGGCTCCGGTGGAATCGGACATCGCCCTGCTGAAAATCCGCCAGAACGAGCTGAACAAGGCCCACGAAGGCAAGAAGGACGAGGAAATACCCACCTCGGAGAAGGACGAGCTGAAGGACATCGAGCAGAAGCTGGAGCAGGACAACCGCCAGAAGACGGACATCATGAACGAGTATGCCGCCGGCAACAAGGTGATCCACCAGCTGATAGACCTCGCACTGCTGCAGAACAACATGCTGCGCGGCGAGGCGCTGACCAACTTCGTAAAACGCAGCATCGAGCTGATTTGACAGGCCGCACACTGACCACTGAACGCCGCCTTGCCCCATCACACCGGGCAAGCGGCGTTTTTTCGTGCCTCCTCCCCCCCTGCCAGGGCTCCATTTTCCAGTGAAACGCGAAACGCTGAAACGCCTGGGGCGGCACGCCGGGGTGAAAGGCCGCCGGCACCCGGCGGTTTCAGCAGCCCAAACAGCCGCTTCAGGCGGCAATCGGGACGTTTCAACGGAACCGGAAGAACACCCCACAGCAAAATTGCCTACTTTAGCCCCAAAAAAGCATGTTTAGCACCATTGTCCGATTCTCCATCCGGCGGAAGCTGCCCGTCGCGCTCGCCACCCTGCTGATAGTGGCAGGCGGCATCTGGTCGATGCTCACACTGCCCATCGACGCAGTGCCCGACATCACCAACAACCAAGTGCAAATCGTCACCGTATCGCCCACACTGGCCCCGCAAGAGGTGGAACAGCTCATCACGATGCCCATCGAGATAGCCATGAGCAACATCATGAATGTAGAGGAAATCCGCTCCGTCTCCCGCTTCGGGCTCTCGCTGGTCACCGTCGTCTTCGGCGAGAACGTCCCCACGCTCGACGCGCGGCAGCTCATCAACGAGCAGATACAGGCCGTGGCGGGCGAGATTCCCCCCGCGCTGGGCACGCCCGAACTGATGCCCATCACCACCGGGCTGGGCGAAATCTACCAGTATGTGCTCCGGGTGCTGCCCGGCTACGAGCACCGCTATGACGCGATGGAGCTGCGCACCGTGCAAGACTGGATTGTGCGGCGGCAGCTCTCGGGCATTCCCGGCATCGTGGAGATCAACAGCTTCGGCGGCTACCTCAAGCAGTATGAGGTGGCCATCGACCCCGACGCGCTCTACTCGCTCAACATCACCGTGAGCGACGTGTTCGACGCGCTGAGCCGCAACAACCAGAACACGGGCGGCAGCTACATCGAGAAGGCGGGCCGCGCCTACTACATCCGCTCGGAAGGCATGATCAGCCGCACCGAGGACATCGGGCAGGTGGTGGTGGCCAACCGCGGCGGCATCCCCGTACACGTGAGCGACATCGGCACCGTGCGTCTGGGCGCGCCCAAGCGGTTCGGCGCCATGACCATGGACGGTGCGGGCGAGTGTGTGGGAGGCATCGCCATGATGCTCAAGGGGGCCAACGCCAACGTGGTGACCGGCCAGCTGGAGCAGCGCGTGGCCAAGGTGCAGAAGATGTTGCCCGAAGGCATCGTCATCGAGCCTTACCTGAACCGCTCGGAGCTGGTGGGCCGCAACATCTCCACCGTGGTGCGCAACCTGATAGAGGGGGCGCTCATTGTGTTCCTGGTGCTGATGGTCTTCCTCGGCGACGTGCGGGCCGGCCTCCTCGTGGCCTCGGTCATCCCCCTGGCCATGCTGTTCGGGTTCATCCTGATGCGCCTGGCCGGGGTGTCGGCCAACCTGATGAGCCTCGGTGCCATTGACTTCGGCATTGTGGTCGACGGATCCATCGTCATCGTCGAGGGCATCCTGGCCCACCTCTACGGCCAGCAGCTGGCCGGACGGCGGCTCACCGCCCAAGAGATGGGCCGCGAGGTGGAACGGGGAGCCACCCAGGTGGTGGGCAGCGCCACGTTTGCCGTGCTCATCATCCTCGTGGTGTTCTTCCCCCTCCTCACCCTGACGGGCATCGAGGGCAAATATTTCACGCCGATGGCCAAGACGCTGGTGTTCTGCATCGTCGGCGCCCTGCTGCTCTCGCTCACCTACGTGCCCATGATGGCCGCCCTCACGCTACGGCGCACGGCGGCACACCGCCCCACCCTGGCCGACCGCTTCTTCGGGTACCTGGAGCGGACCTACCGCCGCACCCTGACGCGCTGCCTGCGGCACTCGGGGGCCACCGTAGGGATGGCCTTCGCGCTGCTGGCGGCCTCGCTGTGGCTGTTCACCCGGCTGGGGGCAGAGTTCATCCCCACGCTCGACGAGGGCGACTTCGCCATGCAGATGACCCTGCCGGCCGGCAGCTCGCT
>CAMAFR010000022.1 GCA_945833835.1 uncultured Bacteroides sp. | reverse complement strand
ACAGATGTTTCGCTCCGCTCAACATGACAAAGAGGGGGTATTGTCATCCTGAGCGAAGCGAAGGATCTGTCAGCATAGCGCAGCGGATACCGTAACGGTGTACAGATGTTTCGCTCCGCTCAACATGACAGAGGGGGAGGAAGAAGATTCCTCATTTTCAAAGATTCTTCATTCTTCGTTCTTCATTCTTCATTTAAATCGATTCTTCATTCTTCGTTCTTCATTCTTCATTTAATTCGATTCTTCATTCTTCGTTCTTCATTCTTCATTTAAATCGGTTCTTCATTTAAATTTATTCTATCGTGATTTCATCGACGAACAGGAAGGCGGGGTTGCCTTTGCCGCCGTGCCATGCCGGGAGCTTGTGCTCGGGGACGGCCGTCACTTTGACGTAGCGGGTCTTGACGGAGTCGAACGTCAGGGTGTGGTGGTACACCTGGTTCGGGTTGGCCTCGGTCATGGCCGGGTAGTCCGCTTTGGCCATCGGACGGAACGATTGGTTGTCGTCGGACACCTCGACGGTGATGGAGCGGGCGTCGAACACCCAGTCACCCTTCTCCACGCAGGTGTTCAGCGTCACGGAGGAGATGTCGGTGGCCTCCTTCAGGTCGATGACCGCCACCATGTCGTTCTTGTAGAAGGCAATCCAGCGGCCCGTCTTGTAGTTCAGGTTGCCGGTCATGCCGTCGACGAGGGTCGGTGCGCCGCCGAACTCGTACTGCGGGTTGACGGGCTGGAGCATCGTGATGGGCTTCATGGACGACTTGCTGAAGCGGATGGTGTCTGTCGTGATGCGGGTGTTGCCTTCGGGGCGTACGGCCACGGTGCGCAGGATGGCGGGCTGGTCTATCTTCACCACGTCCGTGAAGCGGGCGGAGGCGGAGGTAGGTTCGGAGCCGTCGAGCGTGTAGTAGATTGGTGCGCCGTCCATCGTGCGGGCGTGTGCGTCGAGGGTGCCGCTCTCGAAGTTGGGCGTGAGGCGGAGCTGCACGTCGAAGATGTGCTTGGCGAAGTTCCAGCCGTTGGCCTTGTAGATGTCTATCAGGCGGATGGTGCGGTTGAGGAAGGCCTCATATTCCTTCTTCTCGGGGGCGCACCACTGTGACTCGCAGAGGGCGGCCATGCGCGGCAGCACCATGTACTGCACTTGGGCGAAGGTGGGGATGTACTCGGTCCAGAGGTTGGCCTGCACGCCGATGATGTACTGCTGCTCTTCGGGGGTGAGTGCCTTGGGCATGGGCTCGTAGCTGTACACTTTCTCCAGGGGCAGGTAGCCGCCGATGGCTTCGGGCTCGTTCTCGGTGTCCTTGGCCTGGTAGTAGTCGAAGTAGAGGTAGGTGTTGGGGGTCATCACCACGTCGTGGTGCTGCTTGGCCGCCTCGATGCCGCCGCCCTCGCCGCGCCAGGACATCACGGTGGCGTTGGGGGCCAGTCCGCCTTCGAGGGTCTCGTCCCAGCCTATCATCTTGCGGCCCTTGGAGTTGAGGAACGCTTCGGCCTCGTGGATGACGTAGCTCTGCAGGCGTTCTTCCTTGGTGTGCTTGGCGTCAGACTTCAGGCCGAGGGCCTTGATGCGGGCCTGGCACTTGGGGCAGGTGGTCCAGCGCACCTTGGGGCATTCGTCGCCGCCCACGTGGATGTATTCGGAGGGGAAGATCTCGATGATCTCGGCCAGCACGTCCTTGATGAACTGGATGGTCTGGTCGTTGCCGGCGCAGAGCACGTCTTCGGACACGCCCCACTGCCGCCATACCTCATAGGGGCCGCCGGTGCATCCCAGTTCGGGGTAGGCCGCGAGGGCTCCCTGCATGTGGCCGGGCAGGTCTATCTCGGGGATGACGGTGATGTAGCGTTCGGCGGCGTAGGCCACGATCTCGCGGGCCTGCTCCTGGGTGTAGAAGCCGCCGTAGGGCTTGCCGTCATACTTGCCGGAGTTGTGGCCGATGACGGTCTCGGTGCGCTTGGAGCCGATTTCGGTGAGCTTGGGGTACTTCTTGATCTCGATGCGCCAGCCCTGGTCTTCGGAGAGGTGCCAGTGGAAGCGGTTGATGTTGTGCAGGGCGAGCATGTCGATGTAGGTCTTGATCTCGTCCATGCTGTAGAAGTGGCGGCCCACGTCGAGCATCATGCCGCGGTAGCTGAAGCGCGGGCGGTCGTTGATTTCGACGGCGGGCAGCTGTGCGTCGGCACCGGGGGTGGCGGCGACGGACTTGCGCAGGGTCTGGATGCCGTAGAAGATGCCGGCCTCGGTGGATCCGGCGATGGTCACGCCGTCGGCGTTGACGGTGAGGCGGTAGCCTTCGGGGTCGGTGACGTCGGTGGTGAGCACGAGGGCGATGCCGCCTTTCACGGCCTCGCCTGCCTGGGGCTGGAGGTCAACGCCCAGCTGTGTCTTGAGGTAGCCGGCGAGCAGCTCGGCGTTCTTCTGCAGCCGTTCGTTGCCGGCGGCATAGCTGACGGGGGTTCCTGACTTCAGCACAAAGGGGGCTGACTGTGTGGGGGTGAGTTCCAACGGCATGGGCACTACCTGGTAGTCTGCCGTCACGGTCTGTCGGGTGGAGCAGGAGGCCAGCAGTACGCCTGCCAGCGAGAGTCCCAGCCAACTGAGTTTGGAGAATGGATTCATACGGTTTGATTGTTTAAAAAGGTTATAAAATAATGAAAAATGTCTTTAAATGAAGAATGAAGAATCTTTGAAAATGAAGAATGAAGAGTGAAGAATGAAGAATCTTCCTCTCCGCCTCTTGTCATCCTGAGCGCAGCGAAGGATCTGTCGGGGTAGCGCAGCTAACGCCGTTGCGGTGTACAGATGTTTCGCTTCGCTCAACATGACAAGTAAATGAAGAATGAAGAACGAAGAATGAAGAATCTGTGGGAATGAAGCGTCCTCGTCCCCTCCGTTTGTCATCCTGAGCAGAGCGAAGGATCTGTTGGGGTAGCGCAGCTTCACCCGTTGCGGTGTACAGATGTTTCGCTTCGCTCAACATGACAGGGGGCGGAAGTAGATTCTTCATTTTTCATTCTTCATTCTTCATTTAAATCGATTCTTCATTCATCATTCTTCATTCTTCATTTAAAATTTAATTCTGTGTTTCGCTGAACTGCCGCACTTTGACTTCCATGTCGTTGAGCGGCCGTCCTTCGGGCGAGGTGATGACGACGGTCTTCTTCTGTCCCGGCAGCAGGTCGAAGAAGTTGTCGGTATAGCGCACGCCCTGCACGGAGGTCTCGATGAAGATGTCGCGTGCCAGCTTGTCGGCCTTGACGGTCACTTCCACGGCGCCGGTCTTGGTGGGCTTCACCTGTACCTTCAGCGGCGACTGGGGCAGCTGCTGGTCCTTGGGGTAGGCGAAGTAGTAGATTTCGTCGGAGAGCAGTTCGCCTTTCTTCGACTTCAGCGTCATGTGCAGCAGGGTGGTGGCCGCCGGGTGGCTGCCCAGCACCTCGGCGTAGGGCCGTTGCCAGAAGCGGACGGAGCTGTTGGCGGGCAGGGTGCCGTCTTGGCGGTCGCGCCGCAGGAGCTTGCCGTCGAAGTCCATTAGGTCCAGCGTGAGGGTCACGTCGAGGTCGTCCAGCCGGTCGGACATCAGGTAGCAGCACAGGTCGTCGGCCTCGCGGATGGCGTTGGCCAGCACGGGGGCGAAGGCGCGGCGGCTCTGGTAGTGCATGGCCTTCCAGTTGCCGTAGTAGTCGATGCCGGACCAGGACACCACGGGCCAGCTGTCGTTGAGCTGCCAGATGAGGGTGCCCATGCAGTAGGGGCGGTGGCGGCGGTGGGCCTCCATGCCGTGGCGCATGCCGAAGCCTTGGAGCACGAGGCCGGCGTAGACGAGGTCCTCGAACTTCTCGGGTACCTTATAATAAAGGGACATGGTTTTCTTGATAAGGGCGTTGCCGATGCTGGCCTTCTGGTGGGCGTTCATCACGGCCGACTCCAGCGCGTAGTCCTTGGGCTCGGCGAAGGTGCGGATGGTCTTCATCTCGGGGAAGGCCTGGAAGCCGTACTCGCTCATGAAGCGCGGGATTTCGGTGTCGAAGCTCTCGAAGGGCTTCTGGCCGTACCAGGTGCCCCAGTTGTGGCTGTCGGCTATCTTCCAGCTGGCGGGGCGGCCCCAGTTGGCCTCGTAGGGCGAGCCGTGCATGTAGAAGCGGTCGGGGTCGAGCTCCTGCACGATGGCGGGCAGCAGGCGGTGGAAGAGCGTGTCGTAGCCGCGCTTCATCTCGGCGTAGATCTCGGGGGTGTACTTGGCCTCCCAGCCCCAGTAGCGGATGCCCTCGTAGATCTCGTTGTTGCCGCACCACAGGGCCAGCGAGGCATGGTTGCGCAGCCGGCGGATGTTGTAGCGGGCCTCGGCGTCGACGCGCTTCAGGAAGGTGGGGTCGTGGGGGTAGGTGGTGCAGGCGAAGAGGAAGTCCTGCCAGATGAGGATGCCGTGGCGGTCGGCCTCCTCGTAGAAGCGGTCGTCCTCGTAGATGCCGCCGCCCCACACGCGGATCATGTTCATGTTGGCGGCCTGCACGTCGTCGAAGAGCAGGCGGTAGCGTTCGGCGGTGATGTTGGGCAGCAGGGCGTCGTCGGGGATGAAGTTGGAGCCTTTGGCGAAGAGCGGCCGGCCGTTGACCTCGAAGTAGAACGACTTGCCGTCGGCATCGTCTTCCATCACCACGCGGATGGAGCGCAGGCCGATGTTCCGCTCCTGGCGGGCCACCTCGCGGCCGTCTACGCTGACGGTGGCCGTGAAGCGGTAGAGGGCGGGCTCACCCCAGCCGTTGGGCATCCAGAGGTGGGGCCGGCTGATGCTCACGGGCAGCGACACGGTGTTCTGGCCGGGGCGCAGGGTGACCTGGCGGCTGACGTGGCGCGCCTCTTCCTGGCCGTAGGCGTAGCTGATGTCCACCTGGGCGGTGCGGTCGGCCTCGGCGAGGCTGTGCACCTCCAGACGGTTGTCCACCTCGGCCTGCTCGGCGCTCACCGAGAGCTGGCGCACGTGGAAGTCGTCGATGCGGGCGGCGTCATAGAAGGTGAGGCTCACGGGGCGCCAGATGCCGCTCGTGACGAGGCGGATGCCCCAGTCCCACCCGTAGGAGTAGGGGGCCTTGCGCGAGTAGACGCTCATGCGCTGGGGGCTGTGGTCGTTGTCGGCGGGGTAGTTGAAGCCGTCGGACTCCCACTGCGGCAGGGTCTCGCGGATGGGGGAGCGGAAGCGCACGAGGAGCTTGTTCTCGCCCTTGCGCAGCACCGGCTTGACGGGCAGGGTGTAGCCCACGAACATGTTGTCGGCCCGGAGCAGCAGCGAGCCGTTGAGGTAGACGTCGGCGTAGGTGTCGAGCCCCTCGAAGCGGAGGTCGGCGGCATCACGCCCCAGCTCCTCGTCGGTCACGCTGAAGGTGGTGCGGTAGGTCCAGTCCTTGTGCTCCACCCACTGCACCTTGGCCTCGTTCATCCCGTAGAAGGGGTCGGGCAGCTGCCCGTGGTCGATGAGGTCCTGGTGTACGGTGCCGGGCACCCGGGCGGAGCGCCACACGGTGTCGCCGGTCTCGGCAAATTCCCATCCTTTGTCCAGTTGGAGAGTGACCGGCTGGCGCGCCCCGGTCTGGGCGGCCCCGACGGTGGTCAGGGACAGGCAGGCCCACACGAGGCCCAGCAGATGTTTCGTTTTCATAGTGTATATAAGCGGTTTTTTCAAGTGAATCTGGTTCAATGCACAAATATAGCAAAGAGTTTCGAGATTTTCACACCCGTTTCATAAAAAAGCGGCGGTTTTAGGGCTTGTTTGCGAAAACTTTCTTATTTTTGTACCCAAATTGAGTTAATGTATCACCAAATGAACGTATTAGAACTAAGTGAACAGGAGATTATCAGACGCAACAGTCTGAAGGAGATGAGAGCGATGGGCATCGACCCGTACCCTGCCGCCGAGTATGTAACCAATGCTTTTTCGGACGACATCAAGGCGCGGTTCAAGGAGGACGAGCCCGAGGCACGCGAGGTGTCGGTGGCCGGACGCATCATGTCGCGCCGCGTCATGGGCAAGGCATCGTTCGTCGAACTACAGGATTCTAAAGGACGCATTCAAGTATATATCACCCGCGACGACATCTGCCCGGGCGAGGACAAGAACCTCTACAACGTGGTGTTCAAACGGTTGCTCGACCTGGGCGACTTCATCGGCGTGGAGGGCTTCGTGTTCCGCACGCAGACGGGCGAGGTGTCCGTGCACGCCCGGCGGCTGACGGTGCTCTCGAAGTCGCTCCGGCCCCTCCCCATCGTGAAATACAAGGACGGGGTGGCCTACGACAAGTTTGACGACCCCGAGCTGCGCTACCGCCAGCGCTACGTGGACCTCATCGTGAACGACGGCGTGAAGGAGACCTTCCTCAAGCGCAGCACCATCATCAAGACCATGCGCGCCGTGATGGACGAGGCCGGCTACACGGAGGTGGAGACCCCCATCCTGCAGGCCATCCCCGGAGGCGCCAGCGCGCGGCCCTTCATCACCCACCACAACTCGCTGGACATCGACCTCTATATGCGCATCGCCACCGAGCTCTACCTGAAGCGGCTCATCGTGGGCGGCTTTGAGGGCGTGTACGAAATCGGCAAGAACTTCCGCAACGAGGGCATGGACAAGAACCACAACCCCGAGTTCACCTGCATGGAGCTGTACGTGCAGTACAAGGACTACAACTGGATGATGAGCTTCACCGAGAAGATGCTGGAGCGCATCTGTGTGGCCGTGAACGGCTGCGCCGAGACGGTCATCGACGGCAAGACCATCAGCTTCAAGGCGCCGTTCCGCCGGCTGCCCATCCTGGAGGCCATCCGCGAGAAGACGGGCTACGACCTGGAGGGCAAGACCGAGGACGAGATACGCGCCGTGTGCCAGGCCCTGGGCATGGAGACAGACGAGACCATGGGCAAGGGCAAGCTCATCGACGAGATCTTCGGCGAGTTCTGCGAGGGCACGTTCATCCAGCCCACCTTCATCACCGACTATCCGGTGGAGATGTCGCCGCTCACCAAGATGCACCGCTCCAAACCGGGACTCACCGAGCGCTTCGAGCTCATGGTGAACGGCAAGGAGCTGGCCAACGCCTACTCGGAGCTGAACGACCCCATCGACCAGGAGGAACGCTTCAAGGAACAGATGCGGCTGGCCGACAAGGGCGACGACGAGGCCATGATCATCGACCAGGACTTCTTGCGCGCCCTGCAGTATGGCATGCCGCCCACTTCGGGCATCGGCATCGGGGTGGACCGCCTGGTGATGCTCCTCACGGGCAACGCCTTCATCCAGGAGGTGCTCTTCTTCCCGCAGATGCGCCCCGAGAAGACGGCCCCGAAGGACGCCCCCGCCCGCTACACGGCCCTGGGCATCGCCGAAGAGTGGGTGCCCGTCATCCAGAAGGCCGGCTACAACCTGGTGGCCGACATGAAGGAGGTCAACCCGCAGAAGCTGCACATGGACATCTGTGGCGTGAACAAGAAATATAAGCTGGAGCTGAAGAACCCCACCGTGGACGAAGTGGCGGGCTGGCAGGCCAAGATTCAATAACCTGACGAAGCTGGAACGAAGGGCCGGCTGGCCCTTCGCGAAGGAGGCTTCCTATGAATAGAAGCGATATGAAACTACCCGGGAAAATAGCAATCATGGGAGGTGGTAGCTGGGCGACCGCCATTGCGAAAATCGTCCTGACACAGTCTGACTCCATCAACTGGTACATGCGCCGCGACGACCGCATCGAGGACTTCAAGCGGCTGGGCCATAACCCGGCCTACCTGACGAGCGTGCGGTTTGACATCGACCGCATCAACTTCTCGTCAGACATCAACCTGGTGGCGCGCGAGTCGGACACGCTGATTTTCGTCACCCCGTCGCCTTACCTGAAAAGCCACCTCAAGAAGCTGAAAGTGAAGATAAAGGACAAGTTCATCGTGACGGCCATCAAGGGCATCGTGCCCGACGAGAACATCATCGTGTCCGACTATTTCCACCGCTACTACGGCGTGCCCGAAGAGAACATCGCCGTGCTGGCGGGCCCCTGCCACGCCGAGGAGGTGGCCCTGGAACGCCTGTCCTACCTCACGGTGGGCTGCAAGGACATCGAGAAGGCCAAGCTGTTCGCCCGGCAGCTCTCGGGGCACTTCATCAAGACATCGGTCAACACCGACGTGGCGGGCATCGAGTACGCCTCGGTGCTCAAGAACGTCTACGCCATCGCCGCGGGCATCTGCAGCGGCCTGAAGTATGGCGACAACTTCCAGGCGGTGCTCGTGTCCAACGCCCTGCAGGAGATGAACCGCTTCCTGAACACGGTGCACCCCATCAGCCGCTGCACCAACGACTCGGTGTACCTGGGCGACCTGCTGGTGACCTCGTACTCCAACTTCAGCCGCAACCGCGTGTTCGGCACCATGATCGGCAAGGGCTACTCGGTGAAGAGCGCGCAGATAGAGATGGAGATGATTGCCGAGGGCTTCTACGGCACGAAGTGCATCAAGGAACTGAACCGCCACCTGCACGTGAACATGCCGATTGTGGACGCTGTCTACAACATCCTCTACGAACGGATCTCCCCAATGATCGAGATAAAATTACTCACTGATTCTTTCAGATAAACTAATTTACACAATGGAAAACATCAAACTGAACATCGAGAAAGCTTTGGAGTTCATCTCCAAAGAGAAGCTGGCCGCTTACCAGACGAAAGTAAACGACTGCATGGAGACACTTGAAAAAGGCAACGGATTGGGCAATGACTTCCTGGGATGGCTGCACCTGCCGTCTTCTATCACAGCCGAACACCTGGCCGACCTGAAGGCCGCCGCCGACGTGCTGCGCGAGAACTGTGAGGTGGTGGTGGTGGCCGGCATCGGCGGCAGCTACCTGGGCGCACGCGCCGTCATCGAAGCCATGTCCGACAGCTTCGCCTGGCTGCAGGAGAAGAAGGAGGGCAATCCGGTCATCATCTTCGCCGGCCACAACATCAGCGAAGACTACCTGTCAGAACTGACTTCTTTCTTGAAGGACAAGAAGTTCGGTGTGATCAACATTTCCAAATCGGGCACCACTACCGAGACAGCCCTCGCGTTCCGCCTGCTCAAGAAGCAGTGTGAGGACCAGCGCGGCAAGGAGATGGCCCGCAAGGTCATCGTGGCCGTGACAGACGCCAAACGGGGCGCCGCACGCACCACCGCCGACAAGGAAGGCTACAAGTCGTTCATCATCCCCGACAACGTGGGCGGACGCTTCTCCGTGCTCACCCCGGTGGGCCTGCTCCCGATTGCCGTGGCCGGCATCGACATCGAACGCCTCGTGGAAGGTGCACGCGAAATGGAAAAGGTCTGCGCCGCCCCCACGATGGAGGAAAACCCGGCTGCCCTCTACGCCGCCACCCGCAACGAACTCTACCAGAACGGCAAGAAAATCGAAATCCTCGTCAACTACCAGCCCAAGCTGCACTATTTCATGGAATGGTGGAAACAGCTCTACGGTGAGTCGGAAGGCAAGGACGGCAAGGGTATCTATCCGAGCTCGGTGGACTTCTCGACAGACCTGCACTCCATGGGTCAGTGGATTCAGGACGGCGAACGCACCATCTTTGAGACGGTCGTATCAGTAGAGACTCCGAACCACGAGCTGCAGTTCCCGGCTGACGAGGAGAACCTCGACGGACTGAACTTCCTGGCCGGCAAGCGCATCGATGAGGTGAACAAGATGGCCGAGCTCGGCACACAGCTGGCTCACGTGGACGGCGGCGTGCCCAACCTGCGCGTCAGTGTGCCCGTCCTCAACGAGTACTACCTGGGCCAGCTCATCTACTTCTTCGAGAAGGCTTGCGGCATCAGCGGCTACCTGCTCGAAGTGAACCCGTTCAACCAGCCGGGTGTAGAGGCCTACAAGAAGAACATGTTCGCCCTCCTCAACAAGCCGGGTTACGAAGAGGCTTCCAAGGCTATCCAGGCAAGACTCAAGTAAATGAATAATGAAGAACTGATTTAAATGAAGAATGAAGAATGATGAATGAAGAATCGTTGTGGACGAAGCGGTTCCATCCCCGTTTTGTCATGTTGAGCAAAGCGAAACATCTGTCCACCGCTACGGCATTTGCTGCGCTATGTTGACAGATCCTTCACTTCGTTCAGGATGACAAATGGAGCGGAGGAAGATTCTTCATTCTTCACTCATCATTCTTCATTCTTCATTTTTAGAAGTTCTTCATTTAAATCGATTCTTCATTCTTCATTCTTCATTTCTATGTTGTACGATCCATCTCGCTTGAAGGCCGTCCTGTTCGATATGGACGGCGTGTTGTTCGACTCCATGAAAAACCATGCCACGGCGTGGCACGAAGCCATGCGGCGCTATGGCATGCAGATGAGCCGTGAGGAGGCCTACCTGCATGAGGGAAGGACCGGTGCCGGCACCATCAACATCGTCAGTCTGCGGGAGCGTGGACGCGAGGCGACCGACGAGGAAATCAAGGCCATCTATCAGACCAAGAGCGAGGTTTTCAACAGTCTGCCCACTGCCGAACGGATGCCGGGCGCCTACGAGCTGCTCTGCAAGGTGAAGGCCTGCGGACTGGTGCCGATGGTTGTGACCGGGTCGGGACAGACATCGCTGCTGGAGCGGCTGGAGCATAATTTCCCCGGCATTTTCCGGCGGGAGCTCATGGTGACGGCCTTCGATGTGAAATTCGGGAAACCCCATCCCGAACCCTACCTCATGGCCCTGCAGAAGGCCGCTGTGGGCCCCGACGAGGCCATTGTGGTAGAGAACGCACCCCTCGGCGTACGGGCCGGTGTGGCGGCGGGCATCTTTACGGTGGCCGTGAATACGGGTCCGCTGCCCGACGAGGTGCTTTTGTCCGAAGGGGCCGGTCGCCTGTTCCGCTCCATGAACGAATTTTGTGAAAATTGGGAGAAATTCTTTCCTGCTATTCAATAAAATCGTATATTTGTCCATCTTAACTTTAAATTTTAAAACCTTATGAGACTTATTATCGAACCTGACTATGCAGCACTGTCCAATTGGGCTGCCAACTATGTAGCCGCCAAAATCAATGCTGCTGCCCCTACGGCAGAAAAACCTTTTGTATTGGGCTGTCCCACCGGTTCTTCTCCGCTGGGATTGTACAAGGCGCTGATTGAACTGAACAAGAAGGGGGTCGTTTCGTTCCAGAACGTGGTGACATTCAACATGGACGAATATGTAGGCCTGCCCGAATCGCATCCCGAAAGCTACCATTCTTTCATGTTCAACAACTTCTTCAACCACATTGACATCAAGAAAGAAAACATCCATATCCTGAACGGCAACGCTGAAGACCTGGAAGCTGAATGTGCCAACTACGAAAAGCAGATTGCCGAATTTGGCGGCATCGACCTGTTCATGGGCGGTATCGGTCCTGACGGACACGTGGCTTTCAACGAACCGGGCTCGTCACTGACCTCACGCACCCGTGTGAAATCGCTGACCACCGACACTATCATCGCCAACTCACGCTTCTTTGACAACGACGTGAACAAGGTGCCCAAGACAGCGCTGACCGTAGGTGTGGGCACTGTCATGGCTGCCAAGGAAGTGCTGATTCTCTGCAACGGCCACAACAAGGCCCGCGCCCTGCAGGCTGCCGTAGAAGGCGGTGTGACACAGATGTGGACCATCAGCGCCCTGCAGCTCCACCCGCACGGCATCATCGTCTGCGACGAGGCCGCTACTGTCGAGCTGAAAGTGGGTACGTACAACTACTTCAAGGACATCGAGAAGAACAACCTCTAATCCTTTTCCTTCTCAGGACAGGGAAGGTGCCCCCCGTTCGTTACGCGGGTGGGCACATAAAGAAACGGAGATACAGTGTGTAGGCAACTACGCTGTATCTCCGTTTCTTTATAGGGGGAGGCTGTCCGAGAACCCTCTGCGGGCTTTCTTTTTGTCCTGTCATCCTGAGCGAAAGCGAAGGATCTGTAAGCATCAAGTGGGTGTATTCAGATGCTTCACTGCGTTCAGCATGACAAAAGGAGCGTTCTTCTCAGGTTCTCGGACCGTCTGGGGGATGCCCCCCAGACGGGGGCGGTCCTCCGTTATTTCAGTTCGAACTTGCTCTGGAGCGGCAGGTCGGCCGAGGAGCCTCCTACCATGACTTTGAACGTACCCGGTTCGGCGATGAAGTTCATGTCCTTGTCATAGATGGAGAGGTCCTTGCGGGTGAGCTGGAAGGTCACCTGCTTGCTTTCGCCTTTCTTGAGGAAGACTTTCTCGAAGCCTTTCAGGCGGATGGGCGGAGTGGCTACCGAGCTGACCTCGTCGTTGATGTAGAGCTGTACCACCTCTTCACCGTCGCGGCTGCCGGTGTTGGTCACCGTGCAGCTCACCGTCTGCAGCACGTCCTTGCCGTCGCCGTCGGCCAGCTTCAGGTCGCTGTAACCGAAGGTGGTGTAGCTCAGACCGTAGCCGAAGGTGTAGAGCGGGGTGCCGGGGCCGTCCATGTAGTCGCGCTGCGGACCCTGTGAGTAGTGTACCGGAATCTGGCCCTCGTTGCGGGGGATGGACATCGGCAGTCGTCCGCTGGGGTTGTAGTCGCCGAAGAGCACGTCCACGATGCCGTTACCGCCTTGTTCGCCGGGATACCAGGCGGTGAGCAGGGCGTTGGACACCTTCTCGGCCAGGTTCATGTTCAACGGGCGGCCTTCGATATAGATGGTCACCATCGGTTTGCCGGTGGCGGCGATGGCGCGGATGAGCTTCTCCTGGTCGCCCAAAAGGTTCAGGGTAGAGCGGTCGAAGCCTTCGCCGCATTCCATGTCGGACAGGATGCCGTCTGACTCGGAAACGGTGGCGGCGCCGGTGTTGATGTATTTGGTCTTGAAGTCGCGTGCGCTGGAGCCTCCCACCACTACCAGGACGGCGTCGGCGCCACGGGCGGCGGCCACGGCTGCGGCGATGTCACTCTGGGTCGTGTCGCGCACGGCGCAGCCTTTGGCGTAGGTCACCTTGGCTTTGGGCAGCCGGGCCTTGACGGCATCGAGCACGGTGATGACCTTGCTGCGTTCCTGCGGGGCGGTGTAGTCGCCCAGGTAGTTGTACATCACGTCGGCGTTGGGACCCACCACGGCGATGCTCTTGATGTTCTTGTCGAGGGGCAGGAGTCCGTCGTTCTTCAGGAGCACGGTGCCTTCGCGGGCCACCTCGCGGGCTATCTGGCGGTGGGCCTCACTGTTCACCACCTTCTTGGCCACCTCGGGCTTCACGTAGGGATTCTCGAACAGGCCCATCTTGAACTTCAGGCGCAGCACGTTGGCCACGGCACGGTCCAGGTAGGATTCCTTCACCTTGCCTTCCTTCACGGCCTGGGTCAGGGTGGCGTAGGCGCGTGCGCCGAGGTCCATGTCGGTTCCGGCTTCGATGGACTGGATGGCGGCGTCGGTCAGGTCCTTGGCCACGTGTCCGCCGGCGATGCCGTCGATGCTGGCGAGGTCGGAGTAGACGAAGCCTTCAAAGCCCCACTGCTTGCGCAGAAGGTTATCGATGAGGTAGGTGTTGCTGGTGCAGGGCACACCGTCGATGGTGTTGTAGGAGGTCATGACGGTGGCTGCCTTGCCCACCTCCACGGCACGCTGGAAGCCCGGCAGATACTCGTCGAGCAGGGCGCGCAGGCCGATGTCGGCCATGTTGCCGTTGTGTCCGCCGCGGGGCACACCGTAGGCGGCCAGGTGCTTCAGGGTGGCGTAGACGTGTTGTCCGTCGGTGTAGTCCGTTCCCTGCATGCCCTGTACGAAGGCGGTGCCGAGGATGCCGGTGAGGTAGGGGTCTTCACCGAAGGTCTCCTCCACGCGCGACCAGCGGGGTTCGCGGGCGATGTCGAGCACCGGTCCGTAGCCCACGTTGGCACCCTGCGAGCGGGCTTCGAGTCCGATGGCCTCACCCATGCGGAAAATCAGGTCCTTGTTGAAGGTAGAGGCCTGCGCCATAGAGGTGGGGTAGACCGTGGCGCCGATGGCCATGTGTCCGTGCGGACATTCTTCGGCAAACAGGATGGGGATGCCCAGACGGGTCTCTTCCACCGCATATTTCTGCAAGGCGTTGAGGGCCTTGGCGGCCAGTTCGGGGTTCAGTCCGTTCTCCAGTGTCTTCTGGGTCCAGGGGTCGGCACGGAGCACGGCCCAATAGCTGCCGATGGGCGCTTTGCTCATCTGCTGCTTGAACAGGTCGGAGATGGTGACACTGTTCTGTCCGGTCTTGGTGTACATCTCCCATCCCAGCGGACAGCAGATCTGTCCGACTTTCTCTTCGAGTGTCATGCGGCCCACGAGGTCGCTGATGCGTTCTTCCACGGGAGCGCCTGCCTGCTTATAGACGGGCTGCTGCGCGGCGGCCGTACCCAGGCCCAGGGCCCACACGGCGATGGTCAATAACTGATGTTTCATGGTTGTCAATGGTAAAATAGGGGTTGGTTTATTTCAGGGTGAAGCGGAATGCCAGCGACTCGGCACGCAGTCCTTTGGGGAGCTGTACGGTCACTTCGTCACCGTTGACCCGGTAGCTGACGGATTTCTTGTTCTGGAGCAGGGTCATCTTGCCCTTGGGCACATTGCCTTTCCAGGTGATGCTGGCGGGCAGCTGTTCGCCTTCTTCCACGGTGTAGATGGCATAGAGTGTCTTGCCGTCTTTGTTGGCGGTGAACCAGGTCTTGCCGTCGTGGTACACTTTCGCATTGCGGGTGTTGTAGATAGCCTCGCCGTTCACTTTCAGCCATTGTCCCACTTTGTGCAGGCGTTCCACCACGGGCTGCTCAATGATGCCGTCGGGCGTAGGGCCGACACCCAGCAGGTAGCAGCCGCCTTTGGCTGTGATTTCGGCCAGGGTGGCGATGACCTTCTCTGCCGGCTTGTAGGGAGCGTTGGGCACCCATCCCCAGTCATGGCTCAGGGTGATGCAGCTTTCCCACGGATAGTCGAGCTGCGTCTCGGGGATGCCGCGTTCGGGAGTCTGGTAGTTCTCGTTCTTGCCGCGGATGCTGCGGTCTACCGAAATCAGTCCCGGATGCTGCTTGCGGGCCTTGACCAGCACCTCGTCGAGGTTCACGTCGTCACCGGTCACCCATCCGCCGTCCAGCCACAGGATGTCGAAGCTGCCGTAGCCGGTAGTCAGCTCTTCCAGCTGGTTCTGGGTGAAGGTCTGGTAGTTCTTCCACCAGTCGGGATGACGGTCGCGCTTGTAGTTCTCGCGACGGTTGGGGGTGGCGAAATGCTTGTGCCAGTACCACTCGCAGTGCCAGTCGGGCTTGGAGAAGTAGCAGCCAATCATGAAGCCTTTCTGACGGAAGGCATCGAAGACATGATAGGCCACGTTCTTGCGCGGGTCGTTCTTGAAGGCACCGTTGGCGATGGAGAAGTCGGTGTACTTGGAGTCGTACATACAGAAACCGTCATGATGCTTGGTGGTGAAGATCATGTACTTGATGCCGGCGTCCTGCATGACGTCTGCCCATTGTTCCGGATTGAAGTTCACGGGGTTGAGGCTCTCTTTCAGTCCGAAATACCAGTCTTTGTATTCGGTGTAGCTGAGGTCTTCGCGACGGCTGATCCAGTCGACGTCTTCCGAGCAGATAGACCACGACTCCACAATGCCGGGCACGGAATAGAGTCCCCAGTGGAACAACACGCCGAACTTCTGGTCCTGCCATTTGTCCAGTTTGTCCAGCACCTGTTGGTCCGTAGGCCAGACGTAGTCGCTGGCTTTCGACTGCTCGTGCACGAATCCTTGCACCTGCTGTGCGTGGGTGTTCAGCGTGAACAGGGCCGACAGCACGCAGCCTGAGAGTAAATACTTCATTTGTTTCATGTGATGTAGATGTTTATTTAGGTTAGATAATTACTTGTTCTCCTCCAGCCATTGCAGATTGAAGCGGTAGTGCAGACGGCTGCTCAGGATGTGGATGGTCCCGTCGGGCGACTGCGTGCCGGCCAGATAGCCCTGTGGCTCGGCGTGGGTGGCATCCATCAGGAAACTGCCCGTCCAGGCCCCTCCGTTGAGGTAACGCTCCACACCGTCGGTCAGCAGCCGGCGCACCGGCCAGGTCTTTCCTTCGTCGTAAGACACGGCGGCATACATCCCATAGCCCGTATAGGTCCGGCCGTCCTTGCCGGTGAACGTCATTCCCCGGTGCTCTTTGGGCGTGCGCTGCGGGTGCCCGGTGAAGGCGACCAGCAGGATGGGGCCTTCCTGAAGGCGCAGCAGCACTAACCGCTGGCCTCCGTCAATGGCCGTGAACGGGGAGGCCGAATAGGTCCAGGTCTTGCCCATGTCTTTCGAAAGGCTCATCGGCATACATTTTCTGCCGTCTTTCTCGATGCCGTTGCCACGGCCCAGGGCCAGCAGGTGGCCGTTCTTCAGGCAGACTACTCCGGCATGGATGCCGGCGATGGTGGTTCCGGTTCCTCCTTCCTGAAAGTCGGGCAGGGGAGCGCCGTCCCACGGGTCAGTCCATGTCTGTCCGCCGTCTTTGCTGAGGTGGATGGCGGCTCCGTCGTGGCTGCCCGGTCCGGCATCGCAGAGTTGTATCATCACGCCGTCCGGTGTCTGGGTGGTGCCCGAAATCACCTGGTGGCGTTTGGTATGTTCGGCGGCGATGATGCGGGCCTTGGTCCAGGTCAGCCCGTTGTCAGTGCTTGTGCGCTGCACCATCATCAGGTTCTGCCAGTCGCCGCTGGCCTCCACGCCGTTCAGGTGGAAGAGGGTCCCTTTGCCATTGTTGAACAGCGAGGTACCCGTCATATTGCGTCCCGGCACTTTGTAGAACAGGGTGGCAGGTTCCCACTGCCGGGCATCCGGGCGCAGCCGTGAGGCCAGTACCACCATCTCGCGGTTGTTCTCCTGGTTGGTGGAGAACCAGGCGGCGAGCAGGTCGCCATTGTCGCACCAAGTGATGGACGGCTGGTGGTTGTGGTGGTAGAAGGGCACTTTCGGGTCGATGGGGTCGACGACATAGACCATCGGCTCCAGGAAGAACGGACGGCTCTTGTCGATGCTGGGTGGCTGGGGGATGAAGTCGCTCTCCACAATGCGGAAGCCGGTTTGGGAATGCTTGTCTTTGGGAATCATGGCCAGACGTTTGGCACTGCGCAGGTAGTCTGTAGGGGTGTGGTGGCTGCCGCCGCGTGTCACCCTGAACTCACCCTCGGCAGGGCCGGTAGGGTCGGTCTGGGTCGCTGCCGTATAGGGGGCGTACCAGTCGGCACACCATTCCTCCACATTGCCGTGCATGTCATAGAGTCCGAAGGCGTTGGGGGTAGTTTGCCCCACTTTCAGGGAGACAGCCTTGAAATCGCGCGCAATGGTCTGGTTGCGGCACATGTTGGCGGGCAGGCCGTCGCCGGTGAAATATTTGGTGTACGTGCCGGCACGGCAGGCATATTCCCATTCTGCTTCGGTGGGGAGCCGGTAATGCTTGCCGGTCTTTTGGCTGAGCCAGGCACAGTAGTCGAGCGCATCCTGGTAGTTGACGTTGACCACCGCGTCATCGTCTTCCGTAGATACATTGTTCTTTCCACGCAGCGCGTGGTGTTCCGGGCGGAAGGCTTCATATTGGGCATTGGTCACTTCGGTGACACCCATGCGGAAAGCGTGGGTGAGGATGACCTGATGGACGGGCATTTCATCGCCGCATTCCGTCTCTTCCATACTGCCCATATAGAAGGATCCGGCGGGAATTTCTACGGTGGCAGGCACCGGGAATGGTGTTTGGGCCTGTGTCACAGCGGCAAGCGCACAGGATAGGCTGAAGGTCAGAATGTGTTTCATAGTCCAAATAATGAAGGTTTAGGAGTGTCTTTCCTCTGTTATTTTAAAATCCGCCGTAAATATAATAATATTCTTTTTACAAAACGCCTTATTCCTATAAATTCTGTCGTACTACGGATGTTGTTTGGGCTGAGGGATAAAAAAAGGGCGTGCCTCCCGGCACACCCTTTCTGATGCGAGTCATTCAGTCGGAATAATGATTATTCTTTATCCCACCAAACGCGCGTATTGTTGAAGTCATTTTCATTCTGCAAGCCCATACGGCCCAAAGCCTCCAGGTAGTTCGCACCATTGCTCTGGAGTTCGCCTGCGTCATAGGGGAAGCGTCTTACCATTTCTCCATAGTTACCCAAATCCTTGAAATTGGTAAGGTTTTTGCACGGATTCTGCAATTCCGGGTAGCCTGAACGACGCCAGTTGGCATACGTTTCATACTCATCACAGAAGCAGGTGATCCAGTACTGGGTATTGATCATTTCCAGTTCCTTGCCGGCTACCAACGGGTTTGCAGCCACGTAGGCGGTGATTATAGGATCCGTCAGATATTTGTTTCTGAGGACAGTAGCATTAGTGCTGGTATAAGCGGAGAACTGTTCCATAGCACAGCGTACACCGGCGGCATAGAAAGCTTTTGGATCACCGCTAATCCATCCGCGGTAAGCGGCTTCAGCCAGCAGGAGGTTGGTTTGTGCGGCAGTGCATACAAATGTAGGACCGGTCACATCACCGTAAGTAGAGCGGTTGGGCTGTGAGTACTGTCTCTTGAAGTATTTGTCGCTTTTAGAATCCAGTACGTCATCCGTAAATTCTGGATAATAATATTTGATGGAGTAATCGGAACTCTTGCTCATGCTGAAGAATCCCGGCAGACCTTTCTGGATAGTAGGGTCGCTATATTCGGCTTTTGCGGGATCAACGTCTTTCACGTCACCTTCGTTCTTCTGGTAAACGGCCATAATCAGCGGGATACGAGGGTCGTCGGTTTCCTTTAAGATATCCATAAAGGTGGTGTGGATGAAAGGCACACCTTGGTCCTCGTGGCTGATGATCTTGGCGTAGGGTTCAGCCGTGTCATTAGTGCTAACACCGCCTTTGTGCATCAGCATACAATTGTCAGCAGTTTCAGTAATGACACCGTTGGTATATGCTTTTTGCACATAGGCTTTGGCCGTTTCGGGTTCCACTTTGCTCAGACGCATGGCCAAGCGCAGCATGAGGGAGTTGGCGAACTTCTTCAGTTTGGCTATATTACCACCGTAAAATAACTCTTGAGATCCCATTGAAGCCGTTTCTCCATTACCCAATCCCTCTTGTGCTTCATCCAATTCCTTCAGCAAATCATGGTAGATGTCAGACTGTTTGTCGTACTTCGGATAGGGATACAAGTCAGGTTGTCCAGCTTGGCTGTAAGGGATGTCTCCGTGCAGGTCGGTCAGACGCTGGAAAGTGTAGGCACGGATGATGCGTGCAATCTGCAGGTTCTGTGCGTTGGCGGGATTGTCTTTCCATCGGTTGATGACCAACTGGATGTCACGGATCACACCACGGTCGCCCGATCCCAGGGCAGAGGCCCAGTAAGAGGCGGCATAACCGTTGGAGTAAGAGTTGACACCATAGCTCCACCACCAACCGCCGGCAGCGATGTGCTGGTTCCACTGCGAGAGGTAAATCATACCGTTACGCCAGGCATCCCAGTCAGAGCCCAAGGATTGGTGCTGAGCGTTGGTGAAAATCATCTGAATATCCACATTGGTATCATTCAGGTGTTCGGGATCGATGTTCGTGTCGCCAAAATCACCGCAACCCGTAGCTACTGCCATGAGCGACAAGGCAGCGAATGTGTTTTTGATATACTTTTTCATACCGTTAATGTCTTGGAGTGTTTAGAATTTAAGATTTACGTTGAAACCTACGTTGCGCTGGTACGGATAACCGTTGAGTTCCAGACCCTGACCGTTGCTGTTGTTATAAGCGGCTTCGGGATCGATGTTGTCCGTATGCTTCATGATGGTCCACAGGTTACGTCCGATCAAGGAGATGGTCAGACCTTTCACATATTTCAGCTTCGTGAGGAGGCTGGTGGGGAACTGGTATGTGAGCGACAGCTCGCGCAGTTTGATGAAGCTGGCATCGTAAACAAATTCTTCGGCGATGTTCTGCTTGCAGATTTCCTGGTAGAAGTTCTGTGCTGTTACAGCCACTTGATTGGCTTGGCCAGTTGTTTCATCAATGCCCGGGAAGATGAATTTACCAAACGGAGCGTCGGTAGTACGTCCGATGAGGGTGTTCTTGTGGTAACCGCTGCTGTAGGCCTGATAGTTAGATCCCGAGAAGAGGTCGGCACCGAACTTGTAGTCAATCAACATAGAGAGCGACCAGTTCTTGTACTTGAAGGTGTTGCTCCAACCGCCATTGTACTTGTACACACCGTTACCGATGCTGACTTGTTCGCCGTTGTTCTGCGGCAGACCGTTCTTCAGCAACAGGTTGCCGTTGGCATCACGTTTGTACTTGTAACCAATCAGTTCGCCATAAGCAGAGCCTACTACGTTGTAGACACCTACCGAACCCATACGTGAAGTGGCTCCATCAATGGCCAGACGTTCTACGCCATCACCCAAGTACTGTACTTCAGAGTCGTTGACCGAGAAGTTGAACGTGGTATTCCAAGAGAAGTTCTTGGTCTTGACAGGAGTGGCATCCACCATGAATTCGAAACCTTGGTTCTTAATCTTACCGATGTTCATGATGCGTGAGCTGTAACCACTGGTAGAGGAGATGGAAACCTGGGCAATATCGTCCTTGGTGTTCTTGATATAGTAAGCCATATCAAAGTTCAACCGGTTGGAGAAGAACGAGAGGTTCAAACCGATTTCCTTTTCCTGGATTTCCACCGGCTTCAGTTCGGGATTAGGTAATGTTCCGTTATTCTTTGTTATCAAATACTGGCCATTGACCTTGAAGTCACGGAATTTGTAAGTCATCATGTTTTGGTACGGGCTGGTACCGTTAGAAGCCATGGCCCAAGAAGCGCGCAGCTTACCGAAGTTGAACCATTCGGGGAGGTTCAGTGTGTCGGTGAACACCCACGATGCGGTGACAGAGGGGTAGAAGTAGCTGTTCATGCCCTTGGCCAGCGTAGAGAACCAGTCGTTACGGCCGGTGATGTTCAAGAACACCTGGTTCTTCCAACCGAAGTCGGCTGTGAAGTACAGAGAGTTCACACGGTATTCGGAATAAGTATATTTGGCACGGGTATCTGTCGGGTCCAAGTTGCTGACAGACCATAATCCGTCTGAGATGAACGGACGACCGCCATCCGTAGGATAGTAGCCTTTCACCTTATTGATCTGCTTGTTGCCACCGAAGGTTGCTCCAACAGACCAGATCTTGTTGAATTCCTGATTGTAACCGAGCAGGAAGTTGTAGTTCATTTCTTCGTAGTTCTTCTCGAACTGTGACATGAAGCCGTAGGGGTCAGCTGCTGCACCTACCGGCTGTACGGTTTTGTTTTCATACGAATAACCATCGCGCTGAACAGCTCCCTGGATGTACAACCAATCTGTGATGTCCCATTTCAAATTGACGGCACCTGTCAGACGGTTACGTCTAGCCGTGTTTGTCTTGCGGTACTGCAACCAGTAGGGGTTGTTGAAATAGACGTTGGTACCGCCAATCATTTCCTTACCATCCGTAGTCGTACCCCAGTCACATGTGGCATCCCCACGTTCCATCCAGCGGATATCAAAGCCATTAGGTCTCCACAGCAAAGAAGCGTTGGTGTTACCATTACCATCGGACAAAGAAGAACGACCGTTGAATTTCTCGAAAATGTAGTTGGCGGTTACGTTCATCGAGAGGTTCTTCAAGATGTTGTAGGTAGTGTTGGTGTTGATGCCCACCTGACGGTTGCCTGCATTGGGCAGGATACCTTTTTCATTGTTATAAGTAGCACCTACACGGAAGGAAACCTTTTCGTCAGAACCCGAAACTGAAACAGAAGCGGCTTCAGTGATGCCAGTACGGTAGAAATTATCCCAGTTGTCAACGTAAGCATATTTGTATTCGTTGCCCAGGAAGTTGATAGCCTTGCCGCCATCCAACACATCACCCCAGTTGCTCTGTTCAGAGTCCTTGGCAGCTGTGATATCCATCGGACGCTTACCGTCAGTTCCCTGACCAAAAACTTTCTGGAAATCGCGCTGGTCATAAATCATGTTGAAGGTCAAGTTGTTGTTGACTTCTACACTGACCGGCTGTCCTTTCTTACCGCTCTTGGTGGTAATCAAGATGGCACCGTTACCACCGCGATAACCGTACAAGGCAGAAGCGGCTGCACCTTTCAATACCTGAATGCTTTCGATATCATCGGCAGCAATGTTGTTCAAACCATCACCCATATCAGTACCACCCCAAGTACCGCCTGAGCCCTGGTTGGTGTTATCAAAAGGAACACCGTCGATGACGTAAAGCGGCATATTGTTACCGGTCAGAGAGGCATTACCACGGATGATGACACGTGAAGAACCACCACCGGTAGCATTACCGGCAACGCTTACACCGGCAATCTTACCAGAAAGCGCATTACCTACGTTCGGGTCACGAGCCAGCGTGAACTTGTCACCTTCCACCTGTGTGGTAGAGTAACCCAAAGAGCGTGATTGACGCTTGATACCCAAGGCCGTAACAACCACTTCATCCAGTTTCTGGGTGTCATCTTTCAGAGTGACGTTAATGGGCTGGCCGTTCCAGGTCATCTCCTGGGTGATATAGCCTACAAAAGAGATTTGGATAATATCACCTTTCTTTACGTTGGAAAGAGAGAAGTCGCCATCCAGACCGGTAATAGTACCGTTGGTGGTGCCCTTTACGACTACTGACGCACCGATGATGGTCTCACCCGCTGCATCTTTCACAACACCTGTACAAGTTCCGGCTTGCTGGACGATTTGGATACCGTCAGCGTTCGGAAGTGCTTCAGCATAAACTGCGCCCATGGAGGCTGCCCCCATAAGAGCAATAATCATACTGACTGATTTTACTCGTTTTGACATAAATGTTACTATTAATGTTTATAAAATGGTTAGGGTTAAAATTATATTCGGTAGGGGATATAAGACTGGCAATCCGTATCCTTCATAGAAAAGGCGGGGATTGGAAAGGGCGAAACATGTTTTTGCTCATTAGACTTCTATGTTTATGTCCACCTCTATTATTAAAAAGGAGACAGTCTTCCCATGTAGGGATATGTGAGGTCGCAATAAGCATAGACTCAGTACGAGAAGGACTTTCTCCTTATTATATAATAGCGGTTAACAGGTTACTCGTTGAATCATTTTGTTTTTCACAACACAAAGGTAATCCTTTTCTTTTAAATTCTATCGAAAATTCATAAAAAAATGTAGGGTACTGAGTATCTTTTTGGCAGACGTTCTACCCGCTTTCTACCGCCAGTTTCCGGAGGCCGTCAGCGGCTTCGTAACAAAATCCATCTATTTCAGAAGATTGTCCATCCTTTCTTTGCGGTGTAAAAGTTACTTTTGTCCCAGTATTCATTAAACAACGCTATTCTGATGAGAAAAATGGGGTTCAAACTGCTCTTTCTGTTTGTAGCGGCTGTCCTGTTGCTGGCATGCCGCACCAATGGATCGCAGTCTTTCGAAACAGCCTATCTGGGCATTGATGTAGACAGCCGCGGCTATATTGTCGGGCTGCGAAACTTGGTAGGGGGAAACCGAAACTTTAGTCCGGCCGACCGCCCTTCTCCTTTGTTGTCCTTGTATGACGAATCCCGCCAATGCTATTATTATCCGCAGCGGGCCGTCTACAACCGTGTTCTGCGGCAGTATAAGTTGGAGTATGAAAACGGATCGGTGGCAACTGTCGGGTTGGAACAGAAAGACAAATACCTTAAAATGACATTAGAAAGTCTGGAACCCCGTACCGGCATCGCGGCCATTCAGTGGGGAACCTATTATACGACCATCACCAATCTGATGGGAGAAATCATCGGGGTGGCGCGGGATACGAGTGATGCGGTGAATTACTGCATCGGGGTCTTGGCTTTGGACGACAATACATTGGGTGGCACTCCCGACATTGCTGGGGATGCGGCTCCTTTCCAGTATATCATCCACACTCCTGACAGCCGGCGGTTCCCCTTGCCCGACAGCCTTCACGAAGGACAGGTGTTTACCTTGGGCGGAAACGGCATCAGTGATGTGGCCTTCTATGCCAACAAGGCACCGTATTATCGCATCATGTATGGGAATGCGGCGATGGTAGACAGCCTGGGACGTATCCATCTCAACTATCAGTCGCGTGACCGCAGCTATCCGCGCCAGGTGCTCTATTCGCTGATACCCAATATGCAGGCCAATGTGCCGAATCATATTGATGTGGAGCCCTTGCCGGGAGTGGACTATATCGGGTCGTCTGTCGCCTTGTGGGGAAGTCCGGACAGTACGGCACTGATGGATGTGATTCAAGACATTGTGCTGTCTGAGGGGTTGCCTTATCCCACGGTGGGCGGCAAATGGGTGAAGGACCCTTCGGCCTATGCGCCGGACATCATGACGGCAGGCGGCAAGTATGACAGCATCCTGTCATACGCCAATCAGTTGGACGTGCCGGCCATTCATGCGTATGATCAGGGCTTTTTGCGTCCCGACCGTGGCAACAAAGGCTATTTGGATGGTCCTGACCACCGCTTGAAGCCTTTCCGCTTTGCGGCGGGCAACAAGTCGCACCGGGAGTTTGCCGATATGGCGGCGGCATCCGGACGAATGCTTGGCAGGGTATGCATCACCAACTCATTGGCTCCCGGTACGCAGGACGCCAGCCCTATACCGAGTGACAGTCTGTGCTACCAGCAGAAACGGGTGTTGCTGCATGACATTTCGGCTACCGATACCCTGATTGTGATAGATGATTCTACCTACATGAACGAGATTGCCAGTTGGGAGGGGCATTGTCCGAACCTGAACATGATTAAGATAGGAAAGGAGCTGATTCATTACATGGGTGTTTCTGACACGAAGCCTTATATGCTCCGGCACGTCAAGCGCGGCTATTGGGGGACTCAACCTGCCGCCCATGCCGCCAATGACACGGTCTATAAATTACAGGTGACGGTCAATTACGGGTATGACGGTATCATCCCCAACATGGCCTTGCAGGATGAGATTGCCCGCCTCTATGCAGAGATAGCCCATAAGAGCGGAGTGACCATGTACGATTTTGACGGTCAGGAATTCTTGTTCAACAACGGTCATGGCTATTATTCTGCCAAACGTTTCTTCCGTGTGATGTTCGATCATGCCCGACAGTTGGGGGTGCCGTACCTGCGTTTCTCGGGTGCTACTTTGTCCGAAGGTTCCTGGCATTACCAGAGCATGTGGAATGTGGGTGGTGGCCGTAATCTCTACGATGTGGATACCCGCGAGTGGGGCAGTACGACCAGTCAGGGCAAGGACCTGCGAGATGTGACCTATGCCAACTTCTATCCGGTGTCTTTCGGTGGCAATTTTGCCATCCGTGATACATCGTTCGTGGCGCAGTATGAGCATATCGAGGCGATAGCGGTCGGTTTCGGTGCCACGTATTTCCTGACCATCAATCAGGATGATGTGGAGAGATGTCCGCAAAAGACGCAGATATTCAAGGCTATCCGTACGTGGGAGGCTGCTCGTCGGGCCAATGTGTTCCCACGTAGCATCAAGAAGCTGCTGATGAATCCTGCCTTAGACTGGACATTGGAGGAGGGTGAGCAGGCCGATACCTGGATTTTGTACCGCTTGGAAGGGGGCAAGAAGGTGGAGTCTTTCCGACTGTCACCGTTATAAATAAAAGAAGGACCTCGTGTCACTCTCAGTGGAATACACCTTATTATATATGTATCATAGGAGGAAATCAGAGATGAATATACGAAGATACTTGTTTGTAGGTTTGGTGGGCTGTATTGCCCATTGTTCTGCCGTAGCCCAGACGTTGTTGCCGAGATTCGAGAAAGAGGTGCAGACCGTACACGATGACTGGCTGTTGGGTACAGACCGTGCCAAGGCGGAGGTCTATCAGGATGCCGATGGTTATTTGGTGTTCTCCAACGGACTGGTGAGCCGCACCTTTACAGTGACTCCCAATGTGGCGACTGTCGCTCTGGATGAATTGGATAGCAACACGTCATTTGTCCGTTCGGTCCGTCCTGAAGCACAGTTGGTGCTCGATGGCATTTGCTGCAATGTCGGGGGCCTGTTGGGGCAGCCCGTTCACAACTACCTCTTGAAGGAATGGATTCCCCAATTGTATGCCGATTCCCTGTCGTTTCGGTTCGTAAGCTATCGGGTGGAAGCCGTCAAGGAACGTTTCCCGTGGAAGAAACGGCTGGAATGGATGCCGAAAGACATGCCGTGGCCGGTACCCGGAAAGGAATTGATATTTACCTATCAGCTGGATCCTGCTGCCGTGACAGCACTGGCTGCCCTACAGGGGAAAGCTGGCCGTTACGACCGGTTGGCAGGAGTGGAGGTCGAAGTGCACTATGAGCTGTATGACAATATGCCTGTCTTCTGCAAATGGATGACGGTGGTCAACCGTTCGAACGAGGAGGTGACGGTAAACTCCTTCAAGAGCGAGTTGCTGGCAGCCGTAGAGCCGGAAAGTACAGTTGACCAACGCCGGCAATGGAATTACCCGAACATCACGATAGATACCGATTATAATTTTGGTGGCATGAGTGAGGACTACATCTATTCTTCCAGTGTGGCGTGGCTGCCCGATACGCTTTACCGGTCGCAGGTCAACGTTGAGCTGGAAACACCGTGTCTGCTGGAGGTCGCTCCGAAAGTAGGGCCTGACCAGCGTCTGAAGCCGGGAGAGGAATTTATCAGTTTCCGGGTATGGGAATTGCTCAACGACAGTTGGGACCGGGAACGGAAATCGTTGGCCTATAGGCGGATGATGCGTTCCATTGCCCCGTGGGTGACGGAGAACCCCATCTTGATGCATGTGCGTACGTCGGATGACATGGCGGTGAAGAAAGCCATCGACCAGTGTGCCGCCGTGGGATTCGAGATGGTCATCATGACGTTTGGCAGCGGCTTTGATGCCGAAGACGAATCGCCGGCCAATATGGGACGGATGAAACGGTTGGCGGCGTATGCCCAGTCACGTCATATAGCGTTGGGGGGCTATTCATTGCTGGCCAGCCGGCATATTGACGCGGAAAACGATGTGCTATTGCCCGAAGGGCGGAAACCTCGTTTCGGCTATTCGCCTTGTGTGGAAAGCCGTTGGGGGCAAGAGTATATGCGCAAGTTGCGCCATCTTTACCATACGACGGGGCTGTCGGTGCTGGAGCATGACGGTTCTTATCCCGGTGATGTGTGTTATTCGGTGGCCCATCCGGGGCACCGGGGCGTGGACGACTCTCAATGGATGCAGTTCCAGCGCATTTCCGACTTCTACAAATGGTGTCGTGGCAGGGGAATTTATCTGAACGTGCCCGACTTGTATTTCCTGAACGGCAGCAACAAGGTGGGTATGGGCTACCGTGAGGTGAACTGGTCACTGCCACGGGCGCAGCAGGAAATCATCGAGCGTCAGAACATTTTCGACGGTACGTGGAACAAGACTCCTTCTATGGGGTGGATGTTCGTCCCGTTGGTAGAATACCAGGGAGGAGGAGAGGCGGCCACCATCGAGCCGCTGAAAGACCACTTGCCCCATTACGGCCAGCGTCTGGCCAACCTGTTCGGTGCCGGAGTGCAGGCTTGTTACCGTGGTCCGCAGTTGTACGACAGTCCGCAGACCAAGGAACTGGTGCGCCGCTGGGTGGATTTCTATAAAAGACATCGGGAAGTGCTCGATGGGGACATCATCCATGTGCGTCGTCCGGATGGCAGGGATTATGATGCCTGGCTGCACGTCAATCCGACCGGAGCGGAGAAAGGTTTGCTTATGGTCTATAATCCCTTGAACGAGTCCATTCGCCGTACCGTGAAAGTGAACCTGTACTATACCGGATTGCGCGGGTCGGCGGTCGTTTCCGAGCAGGAGGGGGCACCCCGCACACTCACGGTAGACCGTTACGGAAACGCCTTTTTCGATGTGTCGATACCGCCCCGCAGTCAGACGTGGTTTGTGATTAAAGAATAATGCAATAAGGAGGGAAGACAAATGATGAACAAACAATTTTTCATGGCCGTAGGACTGGCCGTGATGGCATCGGCGGCCAATGCCCAGAAATGGTTGCCGCAGACCTGCCGGCCGGAGGTGCCCGTCAGGTTGTTGGGATGCACCTATCAGGGAGCTGAACTGGTAAAGTGCGAGGAAGTGACGCCCGCTTCTGCCGATTGGACGGTCCGCGTAGAGCCCGACCCGGAGTTGGGCGGACAGCGGTATGTATTCAAAGCCAAACGTGCGCTGCAAGAGGCTGGGGTGGCGGTGGCTTTCGACAGTTATGGCTGGAGTAGTGACAATTATGTTATGATACCCTCGGTGGTGTACAACGGCAACCGGCAGCGCATCGTGAACCGCGAGTATGCTACTGGGCTGGATGCTTCTGATTATTACCGTCCGGATCTGGCGTTGACCTCCAATCCCATTCCGCAACTCTCGCCGGAGTTTGGAGCGGTTTCCCGACTGGAAGTCAACGTCAGCAATGCGGCGACTCCGGTGATAGCGGTCTATGAGCGGCAACGGAAACAAGGCAGGCTGCTCTTTACCGATCAAGGAGTGGAGCGACAGGGAGTGGTGTACGACCATGGGCTGATGGTGGAAGAGTCGGCAGACCGCAGTGTGGCGAGCTTCGTCATCGGTGCTCCGGGCGTACGTGGGCGCAAGCCTGAATTTATCGGGTTCAGCGCCAGCCCCGACCGTGGTTTGAACATGCAGCCCGGCGACAGTCTGGTGATACGGGTGGATGAGGTCCGCTTTTCTACGGAAAGCGTTCCCGGTCTGCTGGCACGTTTCATGAAAGAGCGCAAACTCCACACGGTGGTACAGGAGCCGCGACGGCTGATGCCGATGAGCGAAGTGTGGCAACGCATGGTGCGCAACATCGACGAACGGTATTATGAAGGTTCGCAGTGGCAATACTACTGTCCGGAGAATGCCGACTGGATGTCGTATGGATGGATAGGCGGACTGATGAATACCTATCCCATGCTGGCGTTGGGGGATGCCCTGCACTTGGAACGGGTGTGCCGCACCTTTGATTTCGGTCTGCAACACGGATATGGTGCGAGCGGCTACTACTATGATGTGGTAGGCAGTGATGGAGAGGTGCTCTACCGCGACGGAGCGAAACTGCACCCCGGCATCGGACTGACCCGGCGCAACGGCGATTTGCTGTACTGGATGGTCAAGCAGTTCCAGCTGCTGCGCCGGCAGGGTAAAGCGGCTGTCATCGCTCCGGTCTGGGAAGAACGGGTACGTCTGTTGGCCGATGCTTTTGTACGGACATGGCAGGCAGAAGGCACCTGGGGCAACTATCTCGACATGGAGACCGGCAAGGTGGCTGCCTACAACACGACCGGGGGAGCGATGGCAGTGGGCGGATTGGTGTTGGCGGCAGCCTATTTCGAGGAACCCCGCTATCTGGAAGTGGCGCGCCTGGCCGCCGATACTTATTATCAACAGTTTGCTTTGGTAGGTTTTACGTCGGGGGGCTGTGGCGACATTCTGCAGAATGCCGACTCGGAAACCGCTGTCGCTCTGATGACATCGCTGATGACCCTTTATGAGGCCACGGGCGAAGCGGTCTATCTGGAACGGGCGGCTGATTTGGCCCACCTTTGTGCTACATGGACCGTGTCTTTCCCTTACCGCTTGCCAGACGATGCACCGCTGGCAAAATTGGGAGCCAATCTGACAGGTGCCGTATGGGCCAGTACGCAGAACAAGCACGGAGCACCGGGATTCTGCACCCAGTCGGGCGATGCCCTGTTCAAGCTCTACCGTGCCACGGGCAATGAACTCTATGCCGACCTGTTGCGTGACATCATTCATGCCCATGCCGAGGGGGTGCAGCCGAACGGGAAGATTACCGAGCGGCTCACTTACTGCGATGCGGACAGCCGTGGCTCGCGTGGTGATGGCGGAAAGACCGGATGGAACGAAACCAACGGTGCCCTCATGGCCTTGGAGATACCGGGAGTATATGTGCGTACCGACTTGGAAAAGGCGTATGTGTTCGACCATGTGGCACTGACCGGATTGTCACGACGGGGCGGACGTCTGCAACTGACGCTCTATAACCCTACGGCCTACGATGCCACGGTCACCTTGTTGGCCGAAGACGGTGAGGTGGCAAGCCGACCGCTGGGCGACAATGCCTTTGTGGGGTGGCGACGCAAGGTGACGGTGCGTGCCGGCAAGCAAGTGCGTGTGAACCTGACAACCCCATAAAACTATGAGAACACGAAAGAAGATAATGGCGGCCTGTTTGGCAGGCCTGGTGTTGCTGCTGGCCGTCGCCGGCAGCGGTTGTTCCTCCCGTCCGGACATTGAGGCGAAAGTCTCTGACCGGCCGAAGACATTCTGCAATCCACTCAACCTGGATTATCGTTTTATGTTGATAGACGGCGGTGAAGGCATCCGGGAGGCGGCGGATCCGGTAGTGGTGTCTTATAAAGACCACTATCTGCTGTTTGCCTCCAAGTCGTCGGGCTATTGGATTTCTACCGATTTTGTCGCCTGGCAGCACATCATCATTCCCGATGGGGTGCTGCCCATCGAAGACTATGCGCCTGCCGTGATGGTACATGGCGGGTATGTCTATTATGTGGGCTCCACACACGGCAAGGCCATGCTATACCGTTCAGACTGTCCTGAGACAGGCCGCTGGGAGAAAGTGAAGGAAATATGGTCTTACTGGGATCCGGCTTTCTACACCGAAGGCGACCGCCTTTACCTGTATTACGGCTGTTCGCCCATTGACCCCATTTATGTGAAGGTGCTTTCCTTGGATACGCTGGAAGAAACGGAGGCAGCCATGCCTTGCTTCAACAGTGACAAGGAGGTACATGGGTGGGAACGTACCGGCGAGCGGCACGAGTTGCCCCGCCGCCCCTACATTGAGGGAGCCTGGATGACGGCCCACGACGGTCGCTACTACCTGCAATATGCGGCTCCCGGCACCGAGTGGAAATCGTATGCCGATGGAGTGTATGTGGCCGATACGCCCACAGGGCCTTTCCGTTACATGGATAATAGTCCGGTGTCGGCCAAGCCTACAGGCTTTACAGGCGGTGCCGGTCACGGATGTCTGTTCCAGGTGGGGGAGCAGTGGTGGAAGGCGGCCACCAACTCCATCAGCGTGCGCCACATGTTCGAGCGGCCCTTTGAGGCGCGCTACCTCCGATGGGAGAACGAGGCCTATACCGTGTCGCCCCACGTGTCCCTGCGTGAGCTGTGCGTGTTCGGCAAGGGTGGCGAAGCGTTGCCTGCACCGGTCGGCGGCTTGCAGATAGAGCGCGACACCTCCGATTCCTGCAGGGCCGTGCTGTCTTGGCAGGACTCAGCCGGTGCCGAAGGCTATGTGGTGCGTTACGGCATTGCGCCCGACAAGCTCTATGCCAGCCATCAGGTGCTGGAGGGGACACAGGTGGCCCTCAACAGCCTGAACAGCGGTGTGAACTATTTTTTTACGGTAGATGCCTATAATGCCAGAGGCGTGACACGCGGTACGGCCATTGTGCGGCGTTGAGGCCGATGGCGCTACCGTTTTGGTGAATGAATGACAAATGAATACCCCCATAAACATACAGATGCTATGAAAATCAAGAAGATGCTGACAATGGGCCTCCTGCTGTGTGCCGGAGGACTCTTGGCGCAGGAAACGGACAAGTATCCGTTCCGCAATCCCGACCTTCCGCTGGAGGTCCGGGTGAATGACCTTATTTCAAGACTGACGCTGGATGAGAAGGTACAACTCATGAAGCACGAGTCGCCCGCTATCCCCCGGTTGGGCATTCCGGCCTATAACTGGTGGAACGAGGCCCTGCACGGCGTGGCCCGTACGCCCGAGAAGGTGACTGTCTTTCCGCAGGCCATCGGCATGGCCGCCACGTTCGATACCGAGGCCCTCTGCACGGTAGGGGATATGGTGGCCAGCGAGGGAAGGGCTTTGTTCAACGAAGCCCTCCAGGCCGGTGACGGGGTGGCACAATACCGCGGACTGACCTATTGGACACCGAACATCAATATCTTCCGTGACCCCCGTTGGGGACGCGGGCAGGAAACCTACGGCGAGGACCCCTACCTTACAGCCAAGATGGGAGCGGCCATGGTGCGCGGACTGGAAGGCTCGGATGAGCGTTACCTGAAGTCGGTGGCCTGTGCCAAGCACTACGCCGTGCACAGCGGTCCCGAATACAACCGCCATTCCTTCGATGCCCGTCCTTCGGTCTACGACCTGTGGGACACGTATCTGCCTGCTTTCCGCGAACTGGTCGTAAAGGCCAAGGTGCATGGCGTGATGTGTGCCTATAACCGGCTGAACGGTCAGCCCTGTTGCGGGAACGACCCTTTGCTGGTAGATATCTTGCGTAACCAGTGGCGGTTCGACGGTTATGTCACTTCCGACTGCTGGGCATTGAATGATTTCGCCGACCATCACAAGACGCACCCCGAACATACGGTGGCCATGAGCGATGCCCTCTTGAGCGGGACCGACCTGGAGTGTGGCAACCGTTACCAGCTGCTGGCCGAGGGGGTGCGGTTGGGGCTGCATTCCGAGCGTGACATCAATGTGTCTTTGGCACGTTTGTTCACCATCCTGTTCAAGATAGGCATGTTCGATCCGGCCGACCGGGTGCCTTACAGCAAGATAGGGCGTGAGGTCATCGAGTGCGAGGCACACCATCGCCATGCGCTGCGCATGGCCCGAGAGTCTATGGTGTTGCTGGAGAACCGGGGAGGACTGTTGCCCTTGGATGTCTCAAAACTGAAACGACTGGCGGTAGTGGGTCCCAATGCGGACAACGGGCACACGCAGTTGGCCAATTATTATGGCGTTCCGTCAGAAATCGTCACTCCCTACATGGCCCTGAAGCGTCGGTTGGGCGGGCGTATGCAAATAGACTGCCTGCCGGGTACCGGTTTGGTGAGCCGTCTGGACGATGCCCCCGATCTGTCGCAGGTGGCGGCCGAGGCGGGCAAGGCGGATGTCATTGTCTTTGTAGGCGGGCTCAGTGCCGACTATGAGGGGGAGGCAGGCGATGCCGGTGCCGGCGGCTATGCCGGCTTCGAGAGCGGCGACCGCACCACCTTGCGGCTGCCGTCCGTGCAGCAGGAGCTGTTGCGTGAACTGAAGAAGACCGGCAAGCCCCTCGTGGTGGTCAACATGTCCGGGTCGGCCGTCAGCTTGGTGTGGGAGAAGCAGCAGGCCGATGCCGTGTTGCAGGCTTGGTATGGCGGCCAGGCGGCCGGTGATGCCATTGCCGATGTCCTGTTGGGCGAGTATAATCCGGGCGGCCGTCTGCCGGTGACCATTTATGCCGGCGAGGAGGAGCTACCGCCGTTTGAGAGTTATTCCATGCAGAACCGCACGTACCGCTATTACACCGGTACACCGCTCTATCCGTTCGGCTACGGCCTGAGCTATACGAAGTTTTCTTATGCCGATTTCCACTGTGTGGCCAAAGCCGCTACCGGCACTTCGTTCAAGGTAGCGGTGACGGTACGCAATACAGGTGGCTATGATGGCGATGAGGTGGTGCAGCTGTACGTACAGCATCCGCAGGACGGACGCACGGTCCGCCCCCTCTGTGCCCTGAAAGGTTTCCGCCGCGTCCATCTCAAGCGCGGGGCATCGGCCAAGGTGGAGTTCACGCTGACTCCTGAGGAGCTGGCGCTCACGGACGCGCAGGGCAATTGGACGGAACGTGCCGGGCAAGTCACCCTGTTTGTAGGCGGTGGCCAGCCCCGTTATGCCGAGGGTGTGACGGCCACTTTGCAGCTCAAGGGAGAACCGTATCAGATTAACTGAGGCCGCTATGGAAAGCAGTCCTCATTTTTGCTAACCGATTAGAAAAAAAAACGAATGAACCATGAACAATAAGTTTTGGCAGCTTGTTGCGGCTGTTTCCTTGTTGCGTGGACCGCAGCCGCGGCTGTGTCCGCTGCCGGGATGGGAATTGTCTAGATCTCTCCTGCGGGCAACGACCGTAGCGCTGATGGCACTTCCTCCCATCCTTTCGCAAGGTCGTCCGTCGCAGCGGTTTCGATCCGTTCGACGATTCGCAGGTCGTCTGCTGTCAGGACTCCATGTAACCTTTATATGATCCATGCTTATGAGAATATCAACCTTCCTACAGACAGCCGTCCTCATCGGTTGTCTGTGCTTGCAAGAGGGTACGGCATTCGCCCAGGACGTGATCCTCTACGTATCCCCCCAAGGCAATGACCGGGCCGAGGGTACGTTGCAACGGCCGTTGCAGACCATCCGCGAGGCACTGGCGCGCAGCCGGAACACCGCAGCCGGCGGCCACACCTCCATCCTCCTACGGGCCGGCGTGTATGAACAAGACCGTACGCTCGAAGTGAACACCGACCGTCTGACGCTGCGGGCCTATCCGGGCGAGCAGGTGGCCGTATCGGGAGGCCGCCGCCTGCGGGTAGCGGACCTGCGCCGGGTGTCCGACCCCGAGGTGGCGGCCCTGTTGCCGCCGGCCTCGCGCGGCAAGGTGCGCGAGATTGATTTCCGCCGTCTGGGGCTTCGCCTCTCCGGCCTTCATGCCGTGGGGTTCGGTCGCCCCAGTACAGCCGCCTGGACCGAAGTGTTTGTCGACGGTGCCCCCCTGCACCTCTCCCGCTGGCCCAACGACTCGACGGTCAGCATCGGCACCATACAGGAAAGCGGCATTTCTGAGACCAAGGAAGCGGCGCCATTCCCCGTCTTCGGATATGCCGAAGACCGTCCGTCGCAGTGGAAGGACACCCGCCACCTCTGGATCAGCGGCTATTTTGCCCACGGCTATGCCGACGACATGATTCGGGTGGCCAGTGTCGACACCGTGCAGCGGATGATTCACACCGCCCAGCACACGGTGTACGGCTTCATGACCGGTGCGCCGTGGCGGAAGTGGTTTGCCTTGAACCTGCTGGAGGAGCTGGACGCTCCCGGCGAGTACGTGCTCGATACCGACCGCGGCAAGATGTACCTGTATCCACCGTCCGACCGTCCGACGGAGATTCATGTCTCCTTGTTGGAAGAACCGATTCTGGCCATCGAGCATTGTCGGGACGTGACCGTAGAGGGCATCACCTTCGAGTATGGCCGTCAGATAGGCGTCTACATGGAAGACACCCATCGGGCGGTGCTCAAGGGCTGCACGTTGCGCAACCTGGGCGGTGTAGGTGTCTGCATCGGCAAAGGCACCCTGGCTGCCGGCAATGACCATGCCCACCAGCGGGGCCGGACGGCTGCCTCGCGCTGCGTGGGCGACCTCATGGGCAAGGTCTACGAAGACATTCTTTTCAACCGCGACGGCGGCACGGCCAATGGTGTGGAAGACTGCCGCATCTATCAGGTAGGTGCGGGAGGGGTCAGTCTGGGGGGCGGCGACCGCAAGACCCTCACGTCGGCCGGCAACTATGTGCGCAACTGCCGCATCTACCGCTATAACCGTATCGAGAAATCCTATCGTCCCGGTGTGTGGATGGACGGGGTGGGCAACACCCTGTCCCGTTGCAGCATCTACGACGCTCCCAGCATGGCGGTGCTCTTTCATGGCAACAACCACCTCATCGAACTGTGTGACATCACGAACGTGTGCAGCGAGGTGGACGACCAGGGTGCCATTTATTACGGGCGCGACCCGTCGGAGCTGGGGCACGTCATCCGCCATTGCTACTTTCACGAGCTGAGTCCGCGCCACCGGGTGACGGCCACCTATCACGACGACGGGGCATGTGGAGCGGAGGTCTACGGCAACATCTATTTCAAGGCAGGTTCTATGCCGGCCCTCATCGGGGGCGGACACCACAACACCTACCGCCACAACCTCTTCATTGAGGGCCCCATAGCCATTCATGTGGACAACCGTATGCAGGACTGGGGGACGGGGATGGTGGCCCGCGGAGGCATCATCGACCGCCGCCTGCAGGAGGTGGGCTATGACCGTCCGCCTTACAGCACGGCCTATCCGTGGCTGCCTGCCTACTGGGACTGCCGTCCGGACTTCCCCCACGACAACCTGATTGAGCGGAACCTGTTCTGCCGGGTGGGCAATGTGGTGCAGGGACGCACCGAGTGGCTTGAGCTGTGCGGCAACTGGGTGACCGCTTCCGACCCGGGGTGGGTAGACCCGTCCGACCCGCTCAAGGGCTTCCGTCCCGACGCGCCCATCCGCTACCGCATCCCCGGCTTCCCGGCACTGCCTTTCGACCGTATCGGCTGCACGCTGCCCGAAGAATAGGAGGACACGCATCGAACCGTTTCATAGTCTGGGTTGTTATAAGGATAGAACATCAAAAAACAACCTGGACTATGAAACTAAGACATGCATTGGCAGGACTGGCCATGGCCGGACTGCAATTACAGGTAGGGGCGGAGGCCTGTACCGGTATCACCTTGAAAAGCGGCGATGGCGCGGTGGTGGCCGCGCGCACTATCGAATGGGCAGAAAGTGTCATGAACACGATGTATGTGGTGGTGCCCCGACAGCAGGAGCTGCAGTCGTTGACACCCTCGGGCCATGACGGCCTGCGGTTCACCACGCGCTACGGCTTCATCGGCCTGGCTGTGGAGCAGCGGGAATTCATGGTGGAGGGCGTCAATGAGGCCGGTCTGTCGGCCGGACTGTTCTATTTTCCCCATTACGGGCAGTATCCGGCCTACGACGAGGCCCTCAAGAGCCGCACGCTGGCCGATTTCCAGTTGGTGTCGTATGTACTGGGCGTCTGTGCCACGGTCGATGACGTGAAAGGGCAGCTCCGGCAGGTGCGTGTCACCGGTGTCGACCCGCGTTCGTCCACGGTGCATTGGCGGTTCACCGAGCCTTCGGGACGGCAGGTGGTGCTTGAAATCGTTGGCGGGGAGATGCGTTTTTATGACAATCCCTTGGGCGTGCTGACCAATTCGCCGGGATTGGAGTGGCACTGGACCAACCTGACGAACTACATCAACCTGCAGCCCGGTTCGGCCCCTCTGCACGATTACGGGCCCCTGCCGGTCAAGCCGTTCGGCCACGGGTCCGGATTGTTGGGCCTGCCTGGCGACTTCACCCCTCCTTCCCGTTTCGTGCGTGCCGCCTTCTTCCAATTGACGGCGCCGCAGCAGCCCACGGCCGAGGGCAGTGTCTTCCAGGCATTTCATATTCTGAACAATTTCGATATTCCGGCCGGTTCCGAGCAGGCGTGGGGAACGGCTGCCGCCGATGTGCCCAGTGCCACCCAGTTCACGGTGGCGACGGACACGCGGCACCGCATCCTCTACTATCGCACCATGTACAACAGCACTATCCGCCGCATTGACCTGACGACGATTGATTTCAGCCAGGTGCGGTACGACAGCCGGCCCTTGGACACGGTGAAGCGACAGCCGGTAGAAAGCATACGGGTGAGATAGCCTTCCGGCTGAGTGTCCTCCTTCCGGTCATCAGAGAAGCCCCGCACCGGTCTTCACTGATGACCGGCCTTTGCCCTCACTGATGGCTACCTCTCCTGACCGCTTCCATTCAAACTTTATGGCGGTAAACGGTATGTCCACCGCAAGAGTCTTGGTCGTTCAAAAATCATTGGTTATCTTCACCGCAAATTTTTAGAAACCTTGATTATGTCTTTTATACGTATTTGGCCCGTTGTGTTGCTTGCGCTGCTGGTGCACACAGGCCGTATGAGTGCACAACTGATGAAAACCCAGGCCGACGCATTTCTGCAAACCATGCCGGCCGATTTGCAACACAGGCAGACGGTGGCCATCCTCCAGGCCATAGCGGGTGACCGTAGTGCGCTGTCGGCTGTGCGTGCCTCGCGCAACACGCCGCCTCAGTGCTCAGACCATGTGGTGACGACGATGCTCACGGAAACCATGCGGATGTATGCGTCCAAAGAGAGCAGTGACCAACGGCTCCCTGCACTTCTGTATCTGCACGGCGGTGGCTGGACGTTCGGCAGCATCAACAGCTGCGGCCGGTTCTGCCATGCCATGGCCGCTTCCGGGCGGATGAGGGTGATAGCCCTTGACTACCGTTTGGCTCCTGAACATCCCTATCCTGCCGGATTGCTGGACTGCATCGGTGCCGTAGCGTATATCATGGAACATGCGGACGATTTGCAGATTGACCCCCACCGCATCACCATCGGCGGTGACAGCTCGGGGGGCAATCTCGCCTTGGCCACCGCCTTGTCCGAGCGGTGCCGGGGCTGCATAGAGTCCTTGCTGCTGTTCTATCCGGTGACCAAAGCGTTTGCAGACGCTTCGGAGTCGTGGCGGCTGTATGGTAAAGGTTTTGGGCTGGACGCTGAAATCATGGAAGCCTTCAACCGGGCCTATACACTGCATGCCGATGCTTGCTCGACAGCCATCAGTGTCGGCCTTTGCAGCGATGCCGAGTTGCGACACCTCCCAAGGACACTGCTGGTGGCTGCCGAAAGAGACATCTTGCGAGACCAGGGCAAGGAACTGGCGGAGAGGATGGGCGACAAGGCGACGAGGATAGAATACGAGGGAGCTGTGCACCTGTTCATCACGGTCCCGGGGCAGGATGCGGCGTTTGACAGAGCGGTCGGCGATGCCATCGCCTTCATAGCAGGCCGTCGGGATAGTAAAACAATATTAAATAACCGTCCGTAAACAGGACTTTCCTTGTCAGATAGGGCAAAATGGCTACTTTTGTGTCATGATTAAGTAGGAAAATCATCGCATCACCTACTAAGAAACTGTTTTGAAATCATCGAAAATATTTGTTAAGCATCATCTGAATGCA
>CAMAFR010000021.1 GCA_945833835.1 uncultured Bacteroides sp. | reverse complement strand
TAGGTAGTCGCCGTCTTGAGCTCCGGAAGCCGCAAGGCTCTCCGGAGCTTTTTTATGGTTGCCCGGCAGCGGAATTTATCGGTATTTGTTTGCAGGACAATCCAAAACAGCTTATCTTTGTGAACAAATGCCGGAGAAGAACTGTTATTATTGAAAATAAACACTTATTAAAAACACAAAACAATGAAGAAAAGAAGTTTTTTTGCAGTGCTGTTGGCCCTGCTGACAGCTGTGGTACTGCCTGCTTGTGGTGACGACAACCCTTCTCAGCCCGAAGGCCCCTCTACGCCTGAAACACCCTCTAAACCCGATCCTACCCCTTCGGAGCCGGAAACTCCCCAATCGAATATCCAGAACAAGCTGTTCTGTGATTTCTGCTTCTCTGAGAACTTGTTGAAGGTGGCTGACCCTGCTCTTACGTTCACTTTTGCCGATGGTACGGAAAAGACAGAATCATTGGCAGGAGCAACATTGCGTGACACAACGATCACATCATCATCAACAGCTTACTCGTTGCGTTATTATCGGATGGAGATGAATATCGCCTCACTGCCGGCGACCACGAAGGTGAAACTGTTGTTTACGCCGAAAGCAACCGTTGAAAATGGGGAGCGGTTGAGTTTCTATGCGCCCTACACCTATTATAATGCAAAGGGGGCCCATGACGGTAAGCAGCTGGGACGAACGCTGTCTATCAATGAAAATCGCAATTTGTTGCAGGTATTGACCGAGTTCCAGAAAATAGGTGACATGGAGCTGAAGATTGATGCAGAAGGGAATATAAAGCGTTCGCAAGGAACCTCTCTCCACAGTTTCTGGTATATGCAATTTGTTTGGCCGGTAGCCGACGATGATGTGTTTGCCACCAAGGCCGCAACAGAAGAACTTGTGAAGAAGGAAATGGAAGATTTCGGTGTTCCCAACAAAACGGTGGATGAAATGGCCGCCATCGTTACAGACGACTTCTTTGCTGGCATTAAGAGCCGTTTGGAAACGGCACTGGGCACTCCCGACCGCTTCCTCTATGCAGCCACCGCTGTGATCCAGGCTGCTGGCACCTCTGCGAAGATTTATACACCGGGTGTATGGACCTTCCTTCCGCAGTCGGATCCGGCCGGAACGAAATGGAAGCTGGAATGCCAGCTGACGGATGGTGGCGTGAACGCATCGAGCCGTGTTGCAGATTTCAAGACCAGTCTGGGGAAAGCCGTTGATGACTTCAATGCGTTGATAAAGGACATCCAGATGCAGGAATCGGTGGTCAAGGGAGATATGGATCGTATCTGGCAATACACCGCCTTGCGCCTGACCTCCTATTATAAGGAAATCCATAAGGCTTCGAGTATGACCGTGAACGAAATGAAGGTGGCCGTGAAGCTGGTGCCTGAAACCGGTACGGCACTGACCTTGGATACTGTCTACGAAAATAAATGATGAACGTCCGCTTCGGTTCCACCGAAGCGACGTAGGACAATGTCCACAATAAAGGAGGGCGCGTCAAAACCAGCCTATCAAATTGTTGAGTTTTGACGCACCCTCCTTTTTTTTGTCAGTTTCAGAGGGCCAAGCCGTCCAGCAGCTGTATGTACAGGCCGATGGCCTCTTCTATCTCGCTCACCAGAATGTATTCGTCGGCGGTATGCGAACGCGAGGATTTGCCCGGTCCTATCTTGACGGAAGGGAATCTCATCAGGGCCTGGTCGGAGAGGGTAGGCGAGCCGAAGGGTTGGCGGCCCATTGCGACGGCGCGTTGTACGAAAGGATGTTGCGGGTCGATGCGGGAGGAGTTGAGGCGGAACGAACGGGCTTTGGCCTCGCTGCGGATGTTCCGGGTGATTTCCTGGAACAGCTCCTCGTTCGAATAGAATTCGTTGCTGCGGATATCCACCACCAACGAGCAGGTGTCGGGCACCACATTGTGTTGGGTGCCGGCATTGATTTGGGTGACACTCATCTTGACCGGCCCCAATAGGGAAGACTCCTGGGGGAAGCGGTAGGTGCGGAACCATTCGAGGTCGGGCAATATCTTGTAGATGGCATTGTCGCCCTCGTTGCGGGCGGCATGGCCGGCTTTTCCGTGGGCAGTCACATCGAGCACCATCAGTCCTTTCTCGGCAATGGCGGGATGCATCTCGGTCGGTTCGCCCACGATGCCCAGCGTGATGGGCGGCAGTTGGGGCAACACGCTTTCGATACCGTTCTTGCCCGACACCTCTTCTTCGCAGGAAGCCAGGAAAATCAGGTTGTAGGCCTGTCGGGTGGTGATCAGGTGGCGGTAGGCCTGAAACAGCGTGACGACACTGGCCCCGGCGTCATTGCTGCCCAGACCGTACAGCTTCCCGTTCTCGTGCTTGGGCGTGAACGGATGTTTTCTCCATCCGTTGACCGGCTTCACCGTGTCGATGTGCGAATTGAGCAGCAACGTGGGTTTGCTGACATCAAACATGGGGCTGACGCACCATACATTGTTGCCCGACCGTCCGGTCATGATGCCCGACTCTTCGATGTAGTTTTGCAGGAAATCGGCGGCACTTTCTTCTTCGCGGCTCACAGAGGGGATGCCAATCAGTGAGTGAAGCAGCGTCAGCGCTTCGGATGTGTAGTAACCTATGTCTATCATAATTGTTGTGATTTGCTGATGCAAAGATACTTTTTTTGTGAATTTTCAGCTTTATTCGTCTTCTTTTTTTATCGAAAGAACCATTTTTTGTGTGAAATCATCAAAAAGATACCATAAAAATGTATCTTTGCAACACTATATTCCATAAAATTCGAAAAGATGAGTAATTTGGTATTGCCCCGCCTGATAGACGTACAGGCAGAGAAATATGGCGACCGTACCGCCTTGACGTATCGTGACTATGCTTCTGAAACATGGATTCCGGTATCCTGGAACCAGTTTGCTACCCGGGTCCGCGAGGTAGCCGACGCTTTGCTGGCTTTGCAAGTGTCCGAGCAAGAGAACATCGGGATTTTCTCGCAGAACAAGCCGGAATGTCTGTACACCGACTTCGGTGCTTTTTCCATCCGTGCGGTGACCGTCCCCCTATATGCTACCAGTTCGGAGGCACAGGTGCACTACATTTTGCAGGATGCGGAGATACAGTACCTCTTTGTCGGCGAGCAGTACCAGTATGACGTGGCCCACCATGTACAGCACCTGTGTACCGCCCTGAAGCGGATCATCATTTTCGACAAGGGGGTGCGGAAGGCCGAGGGCGATACGCTGTCCATCTATTTCGATGATTTCCTGCAGCTGGGCAAGGCCGGGTCGTTCCGCCGGGAAGCGGAGCGGCGGGCGGATGCCGTCTGCGAAAGCGATGTGGCCAACATTCTGTACACGTCGGGCACCACGGGCGAGTCGAAGGGCGTGATGCTGACCCACGGTTGCTATGCGGTGGCTTTTGAGGGACACAACCAACGCCTGTCACGGTTGGGAGAAGAGGATGTCGTCATGAACTTCCTGCCGTTTACCCACATTTTCGAGAAGGCCTGGTCCTACTATTGCATTTATCGGGGATGCCGTCTGGCCATCAATCTGTATCCGCAGGACATCCAGAAGACCATCAAGGAGGTGCGCCCCACCGCCATGTGCAGTGTGCCCCGCTTCTGGGAGAAGGTGTACGACGGTGTGCAACAGAAGATCAGCGAGACCACCGGCCTGAAAAAGGCGTTGATGCTGGATGCCCTCCAGGTGGGCAAGCAGCACAACATCGATTATCTGATGAACGGAAAGGTGCCCCCCATCTGGCTGCACATGAAATACAAGTTTTATGAACGGACCATCTACAGCCTGCTGAAGAAGACCATCGGCATTGAGAACGGCAACTTCTTCCCGACGGCGGGAGCGGCCATCCCCGTGGCGGTGGAGGAGTTTGTCCACTCGGTGGGCATCAACATGATTGCCGGATACGGCATGACCGAGACCACGGCCACCGTGTCGTGCGAATGGTTGGACGATTACCGCATCGGTTCCATCGGACGCCCGTTGCCCGGCATCTTGGTGCGCATCGGCGAGGACAACGAAATCCAAATCAAGGCGGGGACCGTCACGGCGGGCTATTACAAGAAGGAAGCCGTGACGCGGCAGTCCTATACGTCCGACGGTTGGTTCAAGACCGGCGATGCCGGATATATCGACAAAGACGGCTTCCTCTATCTGACGGAACGTATCAAGGACCTGTTCAAGACCTCCAACGGCAAGTACATCGCTCCGCAGGCCATCGAGACGAAGTTGGTGGTGGATCGTTACATCGACCAGATTTCCATCATCGCCGACCAGCGCAAGTTTGTGTCGGCCCTCATCGTGCCCGACTACCGGCAGGTGGAGCTGTATGCCGCCGAGAAGCAGATAGACTACGCCGACCGGAAGGACCTGTTGCAGAAGCCCGAAATCATCGAGCTCTTCCGTACCCGTATCGATACGCTCCAGCAGGAGTTTGCCCATTTCGAGCAGATCAAGCGCTTCACGCTGCTGCCCGAGCCGTTCAGTATGGAGAGGGGCGAGCTGACCAATACGCTGAAGATACGCCGTCCGGTGCTGGCCAAGAACTATGCCGCCGAAATCGAACGGATGTACGCCGAATAAAGCCGTTGTTTATGCGGAGGTTCGGGCGAATTTTCGTAATTTTGCCCCCTCATAAAGATTTAGCAGGAAAATGATTACAATAGAACAACTGAAAGACGTCAAAGGACGTACCGAAGCCCTGTACCGCTATTTGGACATCGAGAACAAGCAGGTGCAGGTGGAAGAAGAGCAGCTCCGGACGCAGGCTCCCGGTTTTTGGGACGATGCCAAGAAGGCAGAGGCCCAGATGAAGAAAGTGAAGTCGCTTCAGGCCTGGATAGAAGGATATACCGAAGTGAAGACCCTGACCGATGAGTTGGAGCTGGCCTTCGATTTCTATAAAGACGAGCTGGTGACCGAGCAGGAAGTGGACGAGGCCTACGCCAAGACGCTGACGGCTGTGGAGGAGCTGGAGCTGAAGAACATGCTGCGTTCGGAAGCCGACCAGATGGACTGTGTGCTGAAAATCAATTCGGGAGCGGGCGGCACCGAAAGCCAGGACTGGGCATCGATGCTGATGCGTATGTATATGCGCTGGGCCGAGAGCAACGGTTACAAACTGTCGGTGGCCAACCTGCAGGAAGGCGATGAGGCCGGCATCAAGACGGTCACGATGAACGTGGAAGGGGCGTATGCCTACGGCTACCTGAAAGGAGAGAACGGCGTACACCGCCTGGTGCGTGTGTCGCCTTATAATGCACAGGGCAAACGCATGACATCGTTCGCCTCCGTGTTTGTGACCCCCTTGGTGGACGATTCGATAGAGGTGACCGTAGAACCTGCCCGGCTGTCGTGGGACACCTTCAGAAGCGGTGGGGCCGGCGGACAGAACGTGAACAAGGTGGAGTCGGGCGTGCGCCTGCGCTACCAGTACAAAGACCCCTACACCGGTGAGGAGGAAGAGATCCTGATTGAGAATACCGAGACCCGTGACCAGCCGAAGAACAAGGAGAACGCCATGCGCCAGTTGCGCTCCATTCTGTACGACAAGGAGCTGCAGCACCGCATGGAAGAGCAGGCCAAGGTGGAAGCCGGCAAGAAGAAAATCGAATGGGGTTCGCAAATCCGCAGCTACGTCTTCGATGACCGTCGGGTGAAGGACCACCGCACCAACTACCAGACTTCGGATGTCAACGGGGTGATGGACGGCAAAATAGACGGATTCATCAAGGCCTATCTGATGGAATTCTCCGACAGCGAGGCATGACAAGGACGTTATCTAAAAATCAATAGCTATGGGAAAGAAGAAGCAGAAAAAGAATGCCGGCATCAGCCCCCGTGAAGAGGCAAAAGCCAAACGGATTATCCGTAATCTGTGTATCGGACTGCTGGTACTGGCATTGCTGTTTATCGCCTTATACACGTTGGCGGTATAGTCATCTGTAAAGAACGTGTCACGGACTTGAAAATGTAGTGTAAGGACACAAAGTCACAGCCCTGTTGCCGGCAGGTTTCGGCATCCGTCTGTGTGACTTTGTGTCCTTGCGTTGAATGGGAGAAACACTTATGCCACAGGAAATCGAACGGAAGTTTTTGGTGAAGGATGATTCCTACAAGGAATTGGCCTATGCGGTCAGCCGCATCAGCCAGGGATACATCAGCAGTGCCCGCGGGCGGACCGTGCGGGTACGCATCCGGGATGAGAAAGGCTATCTGACCATCAAGGGCCCCTCGAACGCCGCCGGCACCAGTCGTTATGAATGGGAAAAGGAAATACCCGTGGAGGAGGCACGGGAGCTGATGTGCCTCTGCGAGCCGGGCATGATTGACAAGTCGCGCTACCTGGTGCGTGCCGGCCGGCACGTGTGGGAAGTCGACGAGTTCTATGGCGACAATGAAGGGCTGACCGTGGTCGAGGTGGAGCTCGCCGACGAGTCGGAAGCGGTGGAGCCGCCCGCCTTTGTGGGAGAGGAAGTGACCGGCCAGGTGAGGTACTACAATTCGTTTCTCATGAAATCGCCCTACCGCACCTGGGCAGATCGCGAAGAACCGCCTTCGGTGGCCCGCTGACCTCCTGAAAACTGTCCGGTGAAGGGGGAAATTCTGTCAATTGTCAGAAAACCACCGTTTTCAAGCTGAAATCTCGGGGGTGCTTCTGCTGCTTTTGCGCTACTATTGCAGTGTGATTTGAAACAGCAATCAACACTAAAAACAATAGATAGAATATGAAAGCAACAGCCACCTTTACACAGAACATCTTGAGTATGCAGAACGAATTGCGGAGCTTCGCCATGAAGCTGACGTGTGATTATGAAGACGCCAACGACCTTTTGCAGGACACTACCTTGAAGGCCTTGGACAACGAAGACAAGTATGAGCAGGAAACCAACTTCAAGGGATGGATCTATACCATCATGCGCAACATCTTCATCAACAATTACCGGAAGAACCTGCGCGACCAGACGTTTGTGGACAAGACCGACAACCAGTATTTCCTGAACAGCAGCAGCGACCTGGCGGTCGACTCGATGGAAAGCGCGTATGACGTCAAGGAGATGAACCGCGTGGTGAACTCCATGCCCAAGGAGTACCGTATTCCTTTCTCGATGTTCGTGGCCGGCTTCAAATACCGGGAGATCTCGGACAAACTGAACCTGCCCATCGGCACCGTGAAGAGCCGCATCTTCTTTACCCGCCAGAAATTGCAGACTGCTTTGAAGGATTTCCGTTGAAAGGCCCTCGGGAAGGGCATTGTACAGGCCGTGTACCGCAAATCGTGCTGCAAATTATTACGAAAACAGTCTAATATCTGATATTTTTTGTAATTTTGTGCCCGATTAGTGATTCAAATGAAATAAAAAACCGGTTATTACGATGCAACAGAACGAGCGAATCAACTTTGGAAGTAAATTGGGAGCGATATTGGCGGCGGCGGGCTCAGCTGTCGGGCTGGGGAATGTCTGGCGTTTCCCTTACGAGACGGGTAATCATGGAGGGGCTGCCTTTATCTTGATTTACCTGGGCTGTATCTTTCTGTTCGGACTGCCCATCATGATTTCCGAATTTGTCATCGGCCGTCGCTCCAAGGCCAGTACCGGCAAGGCCTACCAGGTGTTGGCACCCCGTACCCCCTGGAAATGGGTGGGCTATATGGGTGTGTTGACCGGTTTCCTGATACTGGGTTACTATGCGGTGGTGGCCGGCTGGACGCTCGAATACGTGGTGCAGGCCGCCATGGGTAATTTCTTCGGGAAGGAGGCGGCTGATTTCATCGCCATGTTCAGTGATTTCTCGCAGGACCCGCTCCGTCCGCTGTTGTGGCTGTTCGTCTTTGTCTTGACCACCCATTTCGTCATTGTGAAAGGTGTCAAGGAGGGAATTGAGCGTTCGTCGAAGGTGATGATGCCCATTCTGTTTGTGCTGGTGCTGCTGCTGGCGGTCTGCTCGGTGATGCTGCCCGGAGCCGGGGAAGGCGTCGAGTTTCTGCTGAAGCCCGACTTCAGCAAAGTCACGTCGGACGTGTTTCTGGGGGCCATGGGGCAGGCGTTTTTCTCGATGAGCCTCGGCATGGGCTGCCTGTCTACCTATGCCTCTTATTTTGGGAAGGACACCCGCCTGGGGGCGACGGCCATGAGCGTAGGGGTGATTGACACGCTGATAGCTATTCTGGCGGGGCTGATTATCTTTCCGGCTGCGTTCTCGGTCGGCATACAGCCCGATGCGGGCCCGTCGCTCATCTTCATCACCCTGCCCAATGTGTTCCAGCAGGCCTTCGGCGGTTGGCCGGTGTTGGCTTATATCTGTGCGGTGGCCTTTTATGTATTGCTGGCCATGGCGGCGCTCACTTCCACCATTTCCCTGCACGAGGTGCCTACCGCTTTCCTGCACGAGCAGTTCGGCTTCACCCGTGGCAAGGCGGCCCGCATCGTCACCGTGGGCGTATTGGGGGTGGGCATTGTCTCTTCGTTGGCCTTGGGCGACTGGAGCGGCTATACGGTGTGCGGCAAGAATTTCTTCGATGCGCTCGATTTCCTGACCGCAAAAATCATGCTGCCGTTGGGCGGGATGTTTGGCGCTGTCTTCGTGGGGTGGAAGCTCGACCGCCGGTTGCTGCACGATGAGGTGACCAACTGCGGCCGGTTGCGTGCCCCCTATTATCCGCTTTTCGTACTCATTTTGCGTTATCTCTGTCCGGTGGGCATTGCGTTGATTTTCATCAACGAGCTGGGCGGATTCTGACGGGCGGCTCATGTGGAAGGATTTCTTCTATTATACCCGTTCCGAACAACGGGTCATCGTGGGGCTGTTGCTGTTGCTGGCCGTGCTGGCCGGGATACAGATAGGCCGTCGGTGGGGCAGGCAGGAGGAGGTGCTCCAGGTGCCAGACTCGGTAGAGATGGCCGGTATCCGTAGGCTGACAGCCGGAAAAGTTCCGGCAGATGCGGAGGTGCCTGTCCGGCTGCATCCGTTTGACCCCAATACGGCCGATTCTGTCACGCTCCGTGGGTTGGGGCTGCCGCCCCAGGTGGTACGGAACCTGTTGAAATACCGTTCTAAAGGAGGGGTGTTCCGTTCGCCCGCCTCCTTTTCCCGTATCTACGGACTGACCCCCGATCTTTATCAGGCCCTGCTCCCCTACCTGCGGTTGCCAGCCACGGCACCTGCCCGTCCGTTGGCCGGGCGGCCAGAGAAGCCGACTGCTGTTCTGCCCGACACGGTGACAGACAGCACGTCGGGCAAGGTCCGTCGCTCCACGGCGGTGCGCTCCGTCAAGTACCCTGTGGGGACGGTCCTCGACCTGAACCGTTGCGATACGGCGGAGCTGAAGAAGATTCCCGGCATCGGCAGCGTACGGGCCCGGAAGATTGTGGCTTACCGCGAACGCCTGGGCGGGTATTATGACGTGGCACAGCTGCGCGACATCCTGCCGGAGGAGCTGTCGTTGGAGCAATGGTTCCGGGTAGTGCCGGGCGAGGGGCTGCGCCCGTTGTCGGTCAATAGTGACGGTCTTGAACGGCTGCGCCGTCATCCGTACATGGATTTCTATAAGGCCAAGGTCATTGTGGAGCACCGCCGGCGGCGGGGAAAACTGACCAGTCTTGCCCAGCTCTCCCTGTATGAGGAGTTTACGGAGCAAGACTTGGAGCGGCTGGCGCCTTATCTGTCGTTCGACTGAGCCGTCCGCCGTACCCCCGACAGCTGCGCTTACTGGCGGTAGCCGGCAGCTTTGGCGATGCGCTCAGGGATTTCTGTGTTGTCCATGTGTCCTTGGAACAGCTCCGCCCCTGCGCCGATGGCGAATACCGGGACAAAGCCGGCCGAGTGGCCGCCGCTGGTCCAGCCCACGAGGGCTATCTCGTCCATGATGCGTTTGGCCTCGGAGGCGATGGGTTCGTCTTGCGCATATTCGCTTTTCTCCAGCTTGGCCTCCTGTCCGGCCAGGCTCTTTTCATAGACAGCCTTCAGGCGGTCGGTCTGCTTCTGACTCAGCGGTACGTTCCCCCAGAATCCGAAGTTTTCCTTCAAGGCCTGTTCTGTCTGTTCCCAGCTCACTTTATTGCCTGTCTGCGCACGCAGGGCATTGATGATGCGGGTGAACCCGCCTTCACTCACCTGCTGGTGTTTCAGCGCCTGGAGGTTGAGGGCGTAAGCGCCGGTGCCCAGCGAGATGCCGCCCGTCTCATGGTCGGCGGTCACCACGATCAGGGTTTCGTCGGGGTGTTGGGCATAGAATTCGTAGGCCACCTTGACGGCCTCGTCCATGTCCATCACTTCGCGGAACACGGTGGCCGCGTCGTTGCTGTGGCAGGCCCAGTCAATCTTCCCGCCTTCCACCATCAGGAAGAATCCCTTTTCGTCGGCTTTCTTGCTGAGGAAGTTGATGGCCGAACGGGTGACTTCGGCCAGCGTCATGTCTCCCTTGCGGCGGTCGATGGCATAGGGCAGGGCCGAGCGGTCAGTGGCCGAGGCCGCCTCGGGCTGGAAGAGGATCAGCTTGTCGGCCTTCTTGCTTTTCTTCAGATAATCCTTGTAGCCACGGGCAATGGTGTAGCCGTTCTTGCCCGCCAGGTCGTAGAGGCTTTCGCCCTTTCCTTTCTGGTCGGGGTCGAGGAAGTCGGAACCGGCATAGAAGTCAAAGCCGGTGGTATAAAGGTCTTTCCCAATCTCATAGTAATTGCCGCGTCCGGCATTGTGGGCGTAGAAGGCGGCCGGTGTGGCATGATCCACGCTGACGCTGGTGCTGACTCCTACCCGGCAGCCGCTGTTCTTTGCCCACACCGCCACGCTGTTGACGGCGGTCTGCTGGTCTTTCAGCATACCGATGGTGCCGTTCTTGCTCTTCCGGCCGGTGGCCAGGGCGGTGCCTGCCGCGGCAGAATCGGTCACACCGTTGGTGGCCGAGAAAGTGGTGGCGAAGGTGGAGTAGGGGAACTGGGTGAAACAGAGGGGGACAATGCCGATGCGGCCTTCCAGTTCGCCGAGGTACAGCTCGGTACCCTGCACCTGGTTGACTCCCATGCCGTCACCGATGAAGTAGAACACGTATTTGGCCGATTGTGCGAATCCGGCCAAGACTGTCACGCAAGTGAACAGCAGGATAAACGTTATTTTCTTGAAAATCATAGCGGAATAAATTTAATAGGTTCGTAGGGCAAATGTAGTCAAAAAACAGATGCCGTCTGTGACATTCCGATGAAAAAGGCAAAAAAAAAACAAATTCCGGTGCTCACCAGAATTTGTTTTGGGCGGGATTGTACTCGAAGCCTACGGCTTTCAGGCGGTCGATGATGTCCTTCTTGCTGACCTGCAGGTCGTCGCACAAGGCATCGAGGGAAGGGTAGGCATCGCGCAGCTTCATGTTGATGACGCTGAACAGCATCATGGGGTCTTTGGGTAATTCCATCGGTTGCTCTTGTTTTGGTTTTACGGGTGCAAAGATAGTGAAAATAAATGAGAAACCAACCATGCGGGCGTACACGAATTTGCTGCCTGTCCTGCGGGTGGTCCGGCAGGGGGGGGCACGCCGTAGGGCAGGCAGCGGGGACCTCATTCGGTCTTGATGCTGTAGATGGGGTTCTCATGAAGCGGAAGTGGCAGTCGTAGCCCGGCGAGAACTTCCCCACCACTTGTTGCAGGGTGTGCAGCAGGGCCACCTTGTCGGTGCCTTTCTGCACCCGCACGTTGAGGCAGTTGGGCTGTAGGGGCTTCCGCCCGATGCAGAAGGCCAGGGGGGTGGCCGCGTCGTTGTTGCGGAAGCTGCTGTACCGGATGTTCTCGCAGAAGCCCACACACAGGTAGTCATCGGGGCCGGTGGGGCGTTCGTCCGTCCGCAGCCAGCGGTATTTGCGGCGGGCGGCCTCGTTGAAGATGAGGCAGCCCGTGTCGCCGGCCTTGAAGTCGCGCCCTTCGGTGATGCGGATGCCCAGGGTGCTCAGGTAGTGTCGGTCTACGGGCAGGCAGTCATATTGCATGTACCGCTCTCCCTCGCCGCGCCCCCAGCCCATGTAGATGTCGCCGCTGCTGATGACGAACTGCGAGAAGCTGGCTCCGGCCACGCCGGGCAGGCGGCAGACCTCGCTGTGGATGGCCTCCTGCTGCGACGCCATTTCGCGGTTGATGGTGCCGACGAGGATTTCGTCTTTGTGGTAGCCATAGTCGGAGGTGCGGATGTAGCGGGTATGGGCGACCATGATGCCGATGCCGATGCCTTCAGCTACCCGAAGGCCGTTTGCCGCACTTCCCCGGCGGCGTCGGGCCGGTCGAGGAGGTAGTAGCAGTGGTAGTTCCAGTCGCTCCAGTTGTCTTGGTTCAGGTGCTCGTCAAAACGGTAGAACAAGGGGTTGCCCAGGGTGCAGTTGGCGGGGAAGTCCCGGTACACGCCGCCCACATAGTAGGGGTTGTTGTCGGCCTGCCGGTCTTTGTAGATGGTCTTCCCCACGGCATCGACGGTGCCGAACAGCTGCCGGGCCATGGAGGCGGGGATGAGCACCTGCCGGTCTTCCAGCAGGGCCTCGGTGCTGCCGGCCACCATGTCGGGCTCGAACACTTGCAGGTAGTTGCCGAAGCCTCCTCTCACGGGCAGCTGGTAGGGATGCCCGTCCACTTCGACGGGATAGACGCTGCTCCAGCCGTCGATGATGGCCATGGCCTCCACGTGGGGCGAGCTGTTGCCTATCAGCTCGGCGAAGGGCCGTGCCAGCGTGAGGGTCCAGCCCCAGTCGGCGTTGGGGTAGAACTCCGCTCGGACGATGCGGTCGCAGTGGCGGTAGCACCGGTTGTAGCGGCGGTCGTAGTCCACCTGCGTCAGGATGACGAGGAAGGAGGCGAAGGCGATGGCCAGCCCGGCGATGTTGAGCACGCTGGCGGTGAAGAACCGCCGGAACGTGTGGGTGAAGTTGCGGTAGAAGGTTTTCATGTCGTGACGTATGGGTTTATTCTTCGGTTTGCAGCTGCTGGCGGTGGATGCTGCCGATGCCGCTCTGGTCGAAACGGGCGGTTTTGGCACTTCCTTTCAGGGTGACGGAGCCGATACCGTTCAGCGATACGTCCAGTTGCTCGCAGTGCAGGCAGATGTTGGCCGATCCCACGCCTTCTACCCGGATGTTGGCCTGCTGGCAGTGGAGGTCGTCGATGTTCAGTTTGCCTACCCCAGCGAGTGCCAGACGGACGTGGTCGAGCCGAAGGGGCGACGGACAGTTGAAGGAACCTACCCCTTGGAAGTCAATCGCCGTGAGATCGGGGGCGGTGATTCGGATAATGAGGTCGCCGTCCACGTTCTTGAGCCCTTTGGAGAGTCCTATGGTCAGCTGTCCGTTCTCTACGCGGGTCGTGGTGCGGTCAACGTATTCTTTTGGGCCTTCGATGCTGAAGGTGTACTCCTCCGCTTGGGTGAAGTAGATGGTGCCGACACTGGTGATGTCGATACGGTCGAATCCGTTTACGGCACGGGTTTCTTTCACGGTCTCTTTGTGCCGGTTGTTGGCGGAGATGCACGAGGTGGTGCTGGCGAGGGTGGCGGCCATCAGGCAAAGGATCAATAAGATTCTTTTCATGGTTCGTATTGTTTTATGGATTGATGAATCGTTTGTTTTCCAGTTATTTGTTGGGGCAGTTGTTCTTTCAGCGGAGAATCAGCACCTCGTTGTCCTTGTAGCTCTCGTAGCCCGAGATGATGACCCGTTCGCCTTGTTCCAGTCCTTCGGTCACTTCATAGAACTGCGGGTTCTGCCGTCCGATGCGGATGTTGCGTCGGTAGGCCTTCTTGCCTTCCTTGTCTACTACAAAGATCCAGTTGCCGCCGGTCACCTGGAAGAAGGTGCCTTTCGGGATGAGCACGCTCTCGGTGGGCTCGCCCAGCTGCAGGTCGATGTAGTAGGTCTGTCCGCTGCGGATGTTCTCCGGCCGCTTGCCTACGAAGACGAAGTCGGTGCGGAAGCGTCCGTCGCGCACCTCGGGATAGACCTTGCGCACCTTCAACCCGAAGCTGGAGCCCTGCCGCTCGAAGCTGGCCGGCAGCCCGTTGGTGACGCGGTCTATGTAGTGCTCGTCAATCATGGCCTCTATCTTGAAGTCAGAGAGGTCGTTGATTTGTCCCACCATCTGCCCCGCGGAGATGTTCTGGCCCAGTTCGGCGTCGAGCAGTCCCAGCTCGCCGTCGATGGTGGCGCGCACCTCCAGCTTCTCCTTTCGCTCACGGATGAGCATCACGTTTTTGCGCATGTTCTGCAGGTTGTCCTCCATCTGGTCCATCTGGATGGTGCGGTAGAGGCTGTCCTGCCGGAGCCGTTCGCTGATGAGGCGGTGTTTCTGCTGTGCGGCCTCATAATCCTCTTTGGCCTGCAGGTAGTCTTCTTGGCTGATGAGGCGTTCGTCGTAGAGGCGGGTGTACTGGCGGTAGGTGCGTCGTTTCCGCTGGGTGTCGATGTCCAACTGCACTTTTTCGGTCTCGTTGTTCAGCCGGTCTTGCTGCATGGTCACCTGCGTGTTGCGCAGCAGGTTCTGTTTCTCGGCCAGCTCCGACTCGGCGTTCAGTATCTGCAGGTCGAGGTTGGAGTTGGTCAGCCGCAGGATGACGTCTCCTTTCTTCACCTGCGCGCCTTCTTCCACCACCTTCTGCCGCACGATGCCGCCTTCTTCGGGGCTGAGCTGTACGACGGAGATGGGTTGCACTTGTCCGTTGACGCGGATGTAGTCATTGAACTTGCCGTAGCGCACCTCGGCAATGTTGAGGGACTGTCCGTCCACTTTCAGGGTGGCGGCATGGTGGCCGAACAGCATCCATGCCAGCAAGGCCAGCAGCAGTGTGCCGCCCGCGATGTAGGGCAGGTGCTTTTTCTGGATCCCTTTTTTCTTCTCTAATTGTATGTCCATGGTCTTCTTCAATGAATGATTTGCTCTCCTTTATAATATTCCACCAGACGGCATTTCATCAGGTACGTCAGTTTGTTCTGCAACAGCAGGGTCTGGCTTTCCAGCAGCGTGGCGGCGTTGTTCTTCACATCGAGCGAGGTCATGAGGCCCTCTTCGTATTTGCGGCGGGTGACGTGGTAGGCCAGCGAGTCGGCCTTCACTTTCTTCTCCATCTGGATGCTTTCTTTAAGATACCCCTCGCGGTCTTGCACGGCTTGCAGAATAAGCTGCTGCAGGGCCTCTTTCTTCGCCTCGTATTGCTCGGTGGCGATGCGGTAGTGGTTGGCCGCCTGCCGGTAGCCGGCCACGCCCGACAGCCGGTTGAACAGCGGGAGGCTCATGCTGAACCCGAAGTATTTGCCCAGGTTGCGGTCGAGCTGCCGTTGCCACGACTCGTACCCCTGTTTGTGGAGCTCCTTATAATAAGAGGTGGAGATGCCGGCGTAGAAGCTGATGGTGGGGAGGAACGCGCTGACGGCCATTTTCCGCCGCATCAGGGCGGCCCGTTGCTGCAAGGCGGCCTGCCGCAACGAGGGGTTCAGGCGGAGGGCTATCTGGAACAGGGTGTCGGGGTGGGCTCCGTCCAGCCGCACCTGCTCCAGCGTGGGGGTGGCTATCAGGCACGTGTCTATCAGCAGGGTGTCGGTGGCAGGCAGGCTCATCTGCTGTTTCAGGGTGAGCAGGGCGGTCTCGTACAGGTGCCGCTGGTGGGTCAGGTTATAGGCGTCGGCCGCTTGCTGGGCCTCTATCTGCGCCACGTCGGCCGCCCCTTTCAGTCCGAGTGCCTCTTGCCGGCGGGTCTTGTAGAGCAGCGAGTCGCTCTCGGCCAGTTTTAGGCGGGCCAGGCGGGCGGTGCCGTAATAATACAGGGTGTTGATGTAGGCCTGGAAGGTCTCAAGGGCGGTGTTGTCTTGCGCCTCCTGCAGGGCGGCCTTCCCCAGCAGGACATTGGCGTTGGCCTGACGCACCTGGTTGATCAAGTAGCCTCCCCGGAAGACGTAGACGGCGGCTTCGAGCCCCAGGCCGTTGTGGAAGGTCGAGATATTGTTGTAGGTATTGGTCTCGGGGTCTACCGAGCGTCCGTAGTTATACTGCACGCTCATGCTGCCGTTCACGCCCGGCAGGAAGCTGCCGTAGGCTTTCAGGCGGTCGGCCTGGTAGTTGGCGGCCTCGTAGTGCCGTTGCCTGACGGTCCGGTTGTGCTCCACGGCGTAGGCCATGCAGCGGTCTACGCTCCAGACGGCCTGCGCACCGGCGCCGGCAGCCGGCAGCCAGCAGGCGGCCAAGGCCATCAGAATTGCTGTTGTTCTCATGATGCTTGTTGTTCGTTTGCTTTGCCAGCTGTTTATCAAATATCGTGCCAAAACCGTAAACCGTTGGCAGATAGGGGGCTGCGCAAAACCCTCTTCGGCAAGGTGTCTAAAAATTATACACCGGGTGTCTAATTTTTTGTCACCGCCCGCATCCGGCCGAATGGCTATTTCGTGTAACTTTGCCGAAAACATTCATCGTTATGGCAAAACAAGGTACCTTATTGGTGGTAGACGACAACCGCAACATACTGACCTCCCTGCAATATTTGCTCGACGGCTTTTTCGAGCGGGTGCTGGTGCTGGCCTCGCCGGTGACGCTGGCAGCCGTCGTCCGGAAAGAGCAGCCCGACGTGGTGCTGCTCGACATGAACTTCTCGTCGGGCATGAACAGCGGCAACGAAGGCCTGTACTGGCTGCGGGAGGTGAAACGCCTCTGTCCCCGCGTGCAGGTCGTGCTGTTTACGGCGTATGCCGACGTTGACCTGGCGGTGACGGGCATCAAAGAGGGGGCGACGGACTTTGTGGTGAAGCCTTGGGACAACGCGCGGCTGGTGAAGACCTTGCTGGAGGCGTATGCCAAAAGCCGGCCGGCAACGGAGGGGGCCCCAGCGGGCTCCAGGGCGGAGGCACCGGCAGCACCGGTGATGTACTGGGGGACATCGGAAGCGATGCGCCACCTGCGGACGGTGGTGGAAAAGGTGGCGGTGACGGATGCCAACATCCTGATAACCGGCGAGAACGGTACCGGCAAGGACCTGTTGGCGCACGAGATTCACCGCCTGTCTGCCCGCCGCAAAGGGCCGATGGTGGCGGTGGACATGGGCGCCATTCCCGAATCGCTGTTCGAGAGCGAGCTGTTCGGTCATGTGAAGGGCTCGTTCACCGATGCCCGTACCGACCGTGTGGGGCGTTTCGAGGCGGCCAACGGAGGGACCTTGTTCCTGGACGAGATAGCCAACCTGCCCTATTACCTGCAGTCGAAACTGCTGACGGCCATCCAGCGGCGCAGTTTCGTCAGGGTGGGCAGCAATGTGCTGCAACCTACAGACATCCGTCTGGTCTGTGCCACCAACCGCCGGCTGGAAGAGATGGTGCAGAGGGGGGAGTTCCGCGAAGATTTGCTCTACCGCATCAACACCATCCACCTGCACCTCCCGGCCTTGCGCGAGCGGCGGGAGGACATCCTCCCGCTGGCCGGCCGCTTTCTGGCCCTCTACAGCGCCCGTTATGGCCGTCCTGCCTGCCGGCTGTCGGCGCAGGCCAGCCAGAAGTTGGCCGGCTATGCGTGGTCGGGCAATATCCGCGAGTTGCAGCACTGCATCGAGAAGGCCGTCATCCTGTCAGACGGCGACACGTTGCAGGCAGAGGTCCTGCAGCTGGGCGGTGCTGCCGGAGGGACGGACAAGGGGATGTCTGCCCCGGTGCCCGCAAGCGGCCAGGCACTGCCGGCGGTACAGACGCTCGACGAGATGGAGCGCGAGCTGATAGTGAAGGCCATCGACCGTAGCCACGGCAACCTGTCGCAGGCCGCAGCCGCCCTTGGCATCACCCGCCAGACCCTGTATAATAAAATGAAACGGCATGGCTTGTAGGGCGTATCTTTCGAGCGTTTCCCTCAACATTCTCCTGCTGGTGGCAGGGGTCGCGTTGTTGTCGGAGGGGAGTTGCCGGCAGGCGGGGCTCGACGTCCTGGCGGGCGGCTGTCTGTGCGGGCTGTCGGTGCTGGTCTATTTCAAGCGTCGGCACGAGCTGAAAGAGAAGTGCTGGCTGATGCTGGAGGCCATCCGCAACAGCGATTATTCGTTCCGCCTGCCGGTGGGGGGCGGATGGATGAGCAGTGAGCGCATCTTGCAGCACACGCTGAACGAGTTCGGAGGGCTCATGGGCCGGCAGAAACAGCTCATGGAGCAGCGCGAGCGTTTTTACGGCCTGATTCTGTCGTGCGTCACCTCGGGCATCATCGTGCTCGACGAGCGGCAGCAGGTGGTGCTGACCAATCCTGCCGTGCTCCGGCTGCTGGATGTGCCTGCCTTGGGCACGTTGCGCCAGCTGGAGCAGCGGGACGGGCGGCTGGCCACGGTCTTGAGGGAGCTCCCCGCCGGCGAGCGTGCCACGCTGCGGTTCGTCACGAAGAAGGGGGAGGTCCGTCTCCAGGTGCGGGCCTCGGGGATGGAGCTGGGCGGGAACCGGGTGCGGGTGCTCGCCCTGAACGACATCCGCCAGGCGATGGAGGGCCAGGAGGTGGACTCGTGGATGAGGCTGACACGGGTGCTGACGCACGAAATCATGAACTCCATTGCGCCCATCTCCTCGCTGAGCGAGGTGTTCCTCCAACGTCCCGACGTGGTGGGCACGCCGCTCTATGAGGGCATCCGGGCCATTCACGACACCTCGGTGGGGTTGATGGCGTTTGTAGACAGCTACCGCAAATTCTCGGCCTTGCAGGAGCCCTCGCCCGAACCGTTCTGCCTGGGCGAGCTGATCGGACAAATACAGGAGCTGCGGCTGCTGCCCGATGCGGTGACGCTGACGTTGCAGATAGAGCCGCCCGACCTCATGGTGTATGCCGACCCCAACCTCATCCGGCAGGTGTTCATCAACCTGCTCAAAAATGCCGTGCAGGCCATCGGCGGGCAGGCGGGGAGAATCCATATCCGTGCGTTCGTCTCGGTGGAGGAGCATGTGTTTGTCTACGTCAGCAACAGCGGTCCGGCGGTGCCTGAGGCGGAGGCCGACAGCATCTTTGTGCCGTTCTTCACGACCAAGCCGAAAGGCAGCGGCATCGGCCTCTCGCTCACACGGCAGATCATGCAGTTGTCTCACGGCAGCATCAGCCTGCTCAAGGCGGGCACGAACGGCTGGAACACGACCTTCCTGCTGGAGTTTGAATAAGCCCCCCTGCGCCTGTCCGCCATGGGGGCAAATTAGCAGGCCGTTGAAATAATGCCGTAATATGGAATGTGTTTTTTTGCAGTAATAACTCACCAAAAAAACATAGATGATTATGGCAACTAAGAAAAAAGAGACTCCCTATCTGGAACGGGACATCAGCTGGATGTATTTTAACCGCAGGATTCTGCAAGAGGCGGCCCGGCCGGAGGTCCCGTTGCTGGAAAGGATGACTTTCCTGGGGATTTATTCCAACAACCTGGACGAATTTTTCCGGGTGCGCATGGCCTCGCAGAGCCGTATTGCCGAATGTGCCGATCGTGCGGCTGCCGGCGAATGGGAAAAGGCACACAAAGTGCTGAAACAGATAGCCCAACTTCAACGCTCAGCGGCGATATTATTCTGCATGTCAATCAGTTGCGTTTTGAGAAGTTTCGCGTGGGTACTACAAATCCGACCGCAGCGCCAAGAACCTGTTGCGGCTGATGAAATCGTACCGGCACCTGATGGCCATTTATGAAGTGGAGGATTACCGGGCCTGCGCCACCTCGGCCATGCGCGACGCCAAGAACGGGCGGGACATTATCCGGAAGATTGAGAAGGAAACGGGCATACGGATTGACATCATCGACGGGCAGGAAGAAGCGAAGATGATCTACAATAACCACATCGAATGTATGGCCGACCGTACCGGAAACTTCATGTATGTGGATGTGGGGGGCGGCAGTACCGAGGTGAACCTGCTGTCGCAGGGGCAGCTGCAATACAGCGCATCGTATAACATCGGGACGGTGCGTATGCTGAACAATGCCGTGACCGACGGCGAGTGGGACCGGCTGCGGACAGATATGAAACGGCTGGCCGTGGCGTATCTGGGGACGAATCTGATAGGTTCGGGAGGCAATATCAACAAACTTTATCGGCTGGCCGGAAAGAAAGACAAGCAGCGGCAGCGGATGACGGTAGAGGCACTGGCCGCTTTGCATGCCCAACTGGAGGCGCTGTCGCTGGAGCAGCGTCGCGAGCAGTTCGGGCTGAAGCCCGACCGTGCCGATGTCATTGTGCCCGCCGGAGAGATTTTCCTGAGCATCGCCCGCATCTTGGGTGCGTCGTATGTCTATGTGCCGGTCATCGGACTCTCTGACGGTATCATCGACAGCTTGTATGCCCGGAACAGCCTCTGACGACAACAGGCACGACGATCAGACGTTCAAAAGACACAGGGTCAAAGGGAGCAGGAGCACCTGCATTCCCTTTGACCCTGTGTGGGTGAGTGGGGACCTTTTCCCCGGATTACTTCACTTCGATGACTTTATATTTCGGCACCAGTACCTTCATGATGCACCAGGCCAGCAGGTAGGCAATGGCGCAGACGCAGAAGATGATGAAATAGCCGGCTTCTTTGCCTTGGAAGCCCATGAATGCCATCTGGCTCTTGTCGGCATAGTCGAACAGCAGGCCCGAACACATGTTGATGAGGAACGAGCCGATACCGCCGGCCATACCGCCGATGCCGATAATGGTGGCCACGGCACTCTTGGGGAACATGTCACTGCCCACGGTATAGATATTGGCCGACCAGGACTGGTGGGCGGCGCCGGCAATACCGATGATGATGATGGGGAACCAGTAGGAGAGGCTGCCCAGCGGTTGTGCGAAGAGCGCCAACAACGGGAAGAGGGAGAAAATGAACATGGCCTTCATACGTGAGGCGTAGGGGTCCTTGCCGGTCTTGTTGATGATGATGGTCGGCAGCTTTCCCCCATAGATAGACAGCATCGTGATGGCATACAGCACGAAGATGAGCAGTTGGGCCGTACCCGTGTCGGAAGCGAAGCCGTAGACGTCCGAGATGTAGGCAGGTGTCCAGAACAGGAAGAACCACCACACGCCGTCGGTGAGAAACTTGCCCATGATGACGGCCCATGCCTGGCGGTAGGTGAGGCACTGCAGGATGGAGATTTTCTTCTCGGGCGCGGCCGTTCCTTGCGTCTCGTGGAGGGCTTCTGCTTCATCCTGATGGATATAGGCCAGCTCGGCGGCGTTCACTTTCTTGTTCTCTTCCGGTTTCTTATAGATGAACAGCCACATGCCCATCCAGACAAAGCCCAGTGCGCCGATGATGATGAAGGCCATTTCCCAGCCGTTGCCCACCCCGATGCTCTTGAAATACTTGGCAAGGGTAGGGATGCAGACGGGTGCTATCAGGGCACCGATGGTAGAGCCGGCATTGAAGATAGACGTGGCGAAGGCACGGTCGCGCTTGGGGAAGTATTCGGCGGTCACCTTGATGGCGGCAGGGAAGTTGCCGGCCTCACCGGCACCCAGCACGATACGTGCGGCAATGAAGTAGTACACGCTGGTGATGGCGACGGTGGCGGCGACATCTCCCGTGGCCTGAATCATGTTGTTGACGTCTTCCAGGCCCACCGTGTGTTCGGTGGCCCAGCCGCACAGCGCGTGGAGGCAGGCCCCCAGCGACCACACGCCGATGGCCCAGATATAGCCTTTCTTGCTGCCCATCCAGTCGATGAAGCGGCCGGCAAATAGGTTGGCCAAGGCATAAACGATAGAGAAAACGGCCGTGATATAGCCATAGTGCGCATCTGTCCAGTGAAATTCTGGAGCAATGAAGTCTTTCCACGTCAGCGAGAGCACCTGTCGGTCGAGGTAGTTCACGGTGGTGGCGAAAAAGAGCATGCCGCAGATGACCCAACGGAAGTTGGTCATGTGCGAGCGGGAAGAGGGGTTGGTGTTCATGGTAGGGTTATTGTTATTGTTAAAAATGGGTATACCTGTCAGTTTTTCAAGGGGGTGACCTTCCGGTAAAGGCATGACGATACGAAACACAAAGCCGTTTCTTCGTTTCCGATGGAAGCTGGAAACAGGCTTTGTGTCTCTGTAGAAACTTGAAAGAGATGAGTTTATCTCATTTCGGTGTAAGGAATATTGTCTTTATCGTTGTAGTCGAGGTTCTCACCGGCCATTCCCCAGATGAACATATAGTTGCTGGTGCCGGCGGCGGCGTGGATGGACCATTCGGGAGAGACGATGGCTTGCTCGTTGGCCAGCCATACGAGGCGTTCCTGCTGCGGTTCGCCCATTAAGTGACAAATCATGTTGCCGGCAGGCACGTTGAAGTAGAAGTAGGCCTCCATGCGGCGGGTATGGGTGTGTGCGGGCATCGTGTTCCATACACTGCCTGGTTTCAGCTCGGTCAAGCCCATCTGGAGCTGGCACGGCCCTTCTTCGAGCACGTTGTTGACAATCAGCTGGTTGATGACACGGTCGTTGCTTTCTTCCAGTTTGCCGGCTGCAATCGATTTGGCTTTGATAGAGCCTTTTCGGCCGTCGATGGTGATCCACTGTGTTTTGTAGGCCTTGTGGGCAAGGGCGGAGTTGATGTAGAAGTGGGCCGGCTGGGAGGCATCTTTGCTCTTGAAGGTGATGTCTTTGTTGCCACGTCCCACATAGAGTGCTTCCCGGAAGTTCAGGGTGTACTCTTTGCCGTCTACGGTCACAATGCCTTCGCCACCTACATTGATGACACCCAATTCGCGGTTGAACAGGAAATAGGGGGCTTTCAGCGGGTCAATGGTTTCCAGCTTCAACTCTTTGGTGGCGGGTACGGCTCCGCCGAAGATGAAGCGGTCATACATGGAGTAGGTCACGTTGATCTCATCGTTCACCATCACTTTTTCCATCAGGAACCGGCTGCGGAGGGTTTCGGTGTCGTATTCCTTCACATCGGCGGGATGGCAGGCGGGTTTGATGCAATAATTGACTTGTGCGCTGGCTGACAATGCCATGAAGCCGGCAGCAAGGGCAGTAAAAAGTCTGTTCATACGTTCTTGATATTTATACATTATTTTATAGTTTACTTTCACGGAGGATACGGCGGCGGTTGTATGCGGCGAAGCCCAGGGTGAAGACCACTAAGATGGCCGAACCGATCCATTGGAGGTTATGCACCAGATGGAAGATGATCCAGGCAAACGGGCTGGAGGCGAAGTCGAGTGCGCCGCCTTCAAAACCGTCGGGTATCTTCAGTGCGCCGTCGGGGCTTCCTTTGGCGACGGTCACTTCGTAGGCGTCGTGGGCGGCCTGGGTGAAGAAGGGGGCCAGGTCGGTCACAAAATAAAGGCCGATGACGATGACCACCAGGCCGATGATGAATGTCTTCAGCACATTGCCTTTGGTGATGGGCAACACCATCGGGAAGAGGTAGAACATGCCGGCCAGCGATGCCAATGGCAGGAACTCGTTGCCGGGCAATGCCACTGCCAGCAACAAGGTGGCGGGGATGAGCAGCAGCGATACGACCAGTGTGGTGGGGTGGCCGATGACCAGGGCCGGACTCATGCCGATGTGCAGGCTGGTGTTGCCTTTGAACTTGCGGGCAATCAGCTCGCGGGTGGCGTCAGAGATGGGACGCAACCCTTCGATGAACAGGGCGGTGATGCGCGGTATCAGCTCCATGACCGCCCCCATCTTGATGCCTAACCCCAAGATGTTGGGAATCCTGTCGATGACTTCCGCCCCGTTCTTGCAAGCCAGTGCGCCGATGCCGCAGCCCACCAGGATGCCGAGGAACAGCGGTTCGCCCATCAGTCCGAACTTCTTCTTCATGCCTTCCGAGTCGATGTTCAGCTTCTCGAAACCGGGGATGAGGTCGAGGGCTTTGTTGATGACCACGGCAAACGGTACAAACCCTTGGCAGAAAGGCTGGGGGATGGAGATGCCCTCCATCTTGTCATAATATCCTTGAAAATCTTTTGCGGTGAGGTCGGCCAGTATCAGCGTGATGATATAACAGATGATGGCGGCAAAAAAACCCCACCAGATGTTGCCGCTGGCAAAATAGACCACGGCACCGATAAAGGCGAAGTGCCAGTAGTTCCACAAGTCGATATTCACCGTGCGGGTGGTCTTGGTGAGCAGCATCAGCAGGTTGACCCCCAGACACACCGGGATGATGAACGCCCCCACCGAGGTGTTGTAGGCCACTGCTGCCGCTGCCGGCCAGCCCATGTCGAACACCTTTAATTGTAATCCGTAAATTTCGACGACCTTACTCAGTGCCGGGCCCAGGCTGCTGGTCAGCAAGGCGGTGATGACCGAGAGTCCAACAAAACCCACTCCAACCAGCAGGCCGCTCTTCAAAGCCTTGCCGAACTTGATTCCGATGCACACGCCCAGAATCGTGAAAATAATAGGCATCATCACCGCGGCCCCCAGGCCGATGATGTAGCTGAAAACTTGTTCCATAATCCGAATTGTTTTTCTTTAGTTGATGATTTTAAGGGTGAGTAGAATGATAATTGCTTCAAAAATAAGTTCTTTTCGTGACATCTGCAATTGAAATCGCATTTAAATCAATCTGACTACCTACTTTGGACAATTTTTACCGTTTGCGCACACAATAATACTGCTCCATCGATGAGAATCTCGACCTTTCTTCCCAAAAAGTCCACATGGGGTAAGTAGGCAACCGTTATCTTTGTACTTTAAATACGAACGAACATTTGTTTAAACTTAAATGATTGCTTATGAAAAACAAATTATTTTTGATAAGCTGGCTGGTGGTGTGCCTGCCGGCTTGGACGGCCTTTCTGCGGGCGCAGCTTCCCGAGCCGCAACAGCCTTGGTCGGTGCGGATGGCGCAGTCGGAGCTGGTGCGCAACCCTGAGTCGTGGCAGCTGGATTTCCAGAAAGAGTTGAAATGGGATTATTGCCACGGGCTGGAGCTGGGCGCGATGCTCGATGTGTACGACCGTTACGGTGACACCACGTTCTTCCGCTATGCGCTGGCTTATGCCGACACGATGGTCAATGAAGACGGAACCATCAAAAAATACCGGCTCGAAGATTATAGCCTGGACCGGATCAACTCGGGCAAGTTCCTGTTCCGCATCTACGAACAGACCAAAAACCCCAAATACAAGAAAGCGCTGGCCTTGTTGCGGAGCCAGTTCGAGGGGCATCCCCGCAATGCCGATGGCGGTTTTTGGCATAAGAAAGTCTATCCCCACCAGATGTGGCTGGACGGGGTGTATATGGGCACTCCTTTTCTGGCCGAATACGCCTTTCGCAACAACGAGCCTGCCGCCTATCAGGAGGTCATCCGGCAGCTCCAGCTGGCGGCCCGCCATACGTTCGACCCCGCGACAGGATTGTTCCGTCATGCCTGTGACGTGAGCCGTACGCAAAAGTGGGCCGACCCTGTCACCGGTCAGTCCAAGCATTGTTGGGGACGTGCGTTGGGGTGGTATGCCATGGCCTTGGTGGACAACCTGGACTTCATTCCCCTCCACGAGCCGGGCCGTGACTCGGTATTGGTCATACTCAGCACCCTTGCAGAGGCCCTGAAGAAATACCAGAGCCCCGAAGGCTTGTGGTACCAGGTGATGGACCGCAGCGGTGAGGAAGGCAATTACCTGGAATCCTCCTGCTCGGCGATGTTTGTCTATGCCCTCTTCAAGGCGGTGCGCAAGGGGTATCTGGACCGTGCTTATTTTGCCGTGGCGCGCAAGGGGTATGAGGGGATTCTCCGGGAGTTTGTCCGTACCGAAGAAGGTGGGCAGGTGTCCATCACCCGGGCCTGCGCCGTGGCCGGGCTAGGCGGTACGGTCTACCGCAGCGGTGACTATGACTATTATATTCATGAAACCATCCGCGACAATGACCCGAAGGCCGTGGCACCCTTTATCCTGGCCAGTCTGGAGTGGGAGCGGCTTCCCGATGCCGACCGGGTGTTTGCGGAGCCCCGCCAGCTGATGGTGGCACAAGACGGCAGCGGAGATTTCCGTACGTTGGGCGAAGCCTTCGAGGCCTGCCGGGCCTTTATGGATTATAAGGTCACCATCTACGTCAAGAAAGGCATTTATAAGGAGAAGGTGGTGCTGCCGTCGTGGTTAGAGAACATCGAGGTGGTGGGTGAGGAGGCGGCCACTACCGTCATTACCTGGGCCGACCATGCCAACATCAACCGGATGGGCACTTTCCGTACCTATACGCTGAAGGTAGACGGCAGTCATGTCACCTTCCGGAACCTGACGATAGAGAACAATGCGCCCCGTTTGGGGCAGGCCGTGGCCCTGCATACCGAGGGCGACTGCATCCGGTTCATAGGGTGCCGCTTTTTGGGCAATCAGGACACGGTCTATACGGGACGGGCCCGCACCCGCCTGTTGTTCGAGCAGTGTTACATCGAGGGGACGACCGACTTCATTTTCGGTCCTGCCACGGCCTGGTTCGAACAGTGTGACATCCATAGCAAGGCCAATTCGTATGTGACGGCGGCTTCCACCCCGCAGGAGGTGCCGATGGGCTATGTGTTCCATCGTTGCCGGCTGACGGCCGATGAGGGGGTCAGCCGGGTTTATCTGGGACGGCCCTGGCGGCCGTATGCCCATACTTTGTTTATGGAGTGTGAACTGGGCGGCCACATCCTTCCGGAGGGCTGGCACAACTGGCGGAATCCGGCCAATGAGAAGACGGCCCGTTATGCCGAATATGGCAACCGGTGCCAGGGACAGCCGGTGGCTTCAACAGCGGCCTGGGCGAAAAAGCTGACGGACAAAGAGGCCAAGGCCTGGCTGGCCGAACAGGCGTCGTTCCGGTTCTGAATACAGACACAAAGGCACCAGGATGCCGGGTTTTGATTGGTAATAGGGTGATAACAAGATGAAAGCTGAAAAGAATGTGAAGATTAAGAATGTTCTTGGCACCTGGTGGTCTTTGTGCTCTTTGCTGATAACTATTGTTCATTAATGTGCATATCCGATATGAAGAAGAGAATCCTATTGTTTCAGGGGCTGCTGTTGGCAACGGTGGCGGCCTTTGCCCAGACGGCACCGTCTGTCACTCCGTTTGATGATGGCATCCATCATTGGAACCTGCTTCACGCCGAGCGTCACTACCGGCGTTATGCCGCAACGGAGTACACCGGGATTGCCGACAACCTGGTGGCCTACCAGAATGAGGATGGAGGCTGGATGAAGAACATTGACTGGCTGGCACAGTTGCCGGCCGATTCGGTGAAAGCGGCGTTGGACGATTTGCACCGCAGCAGTACCATCGACAATGGCAACACGTTTCCGCAGATTGTCTATCTGGCACATGCCTATACCTTGACCCGGCAGCACCGTTACCGTGAGTCGGCGCTGCGCGGACTGGAGTACCTGCTGGCCCACCAGCACCAGAACGGTGGCTGGCGGGGATGGGATGTGGACGCCATTACGTTCAATGACGATGTCACGACCGGCGTGCTGCGCCTGTTCAAGGCCATCAACGAAGGCGACCTCCGGTTTACGTGGATAGACGATGCCCTGCGGCGTCGCATCCTGCTGGCCTACCGCAAGGGCATTGACATGATTTTGCAGACACAGTATGTGCAGGACGGTGTGAAGACCGGGTGGGGGCAGCAGCACGACCATGTGACGCTGCTGCCTACCCAGGCCCGTTCGTATGAATTGCCCTCGTTGGCCGGACGGGAAACCTGTGAGGTGCTGCGCCTGCTGATGGACATCCATCATCCCTCTCCGGAGGTGGTCGGTGCGGTGAAGGCGGCGGTGGCCTGGCTCGAACGGGTGGCCATCCACGGCATCCGCATCGAGCGGGTGGCGGTGCCTGCCCATCAGGTGACCAATCCTGAATACCCGTACGACAAAGTGGTGGTGAAGGACAAGAAGGCACCTGCCGTGTGGTCCCGATTTTATGAGCTGGCAGACAACCGGCCGTTCCTGTGTAACCGCAATGGGGTGAAAGTGTACCGCTTGCAGGATGTCGAGCCCGAGCGAAGGGTGGGGTATGACTGGTATGTGGACGAGCCGGCCGCTGTCTTGGCCGCCTATCCGGAATGGTTGCGGCGTGTGGAGCTCGAAAGCCGTTATGCCGGTTATGAGGTGGAGGACAATATGCCCTCGTTCTACTTGGATGCAAGGCGACAACTGACCTGGCCGATGGCGTGGGGACATTCGTCCGAAAAGGATTTTTCCGCATGGCGCGTGCAGGCGCGGCAGAAGTTGCTGGAGTGCATCAGTCCCGCCCCTCCGGCTCCTGCGGCCTATGCCGTGGAGGTGTTGGAGACGGAGCGGCGCGAAGGCTACGAGGCACGTAAGATATTGTTCAACCTCTCCGGATGGTCCAGGGTGCCGGCCTATTTGTTGGTGCCCGATGCCGAAGGCCCTCATCCTGCCGTCTTGCTGCTGCACGATCATGGTGCCCATTTCACCATCGGGAAAGAAAAGATGGTCCGCCCCTTCCACGTGCCGGAACTGACGGCCCTCGATGCCGACGACTGGTGTGCCCGGTGCTATGACGGGCAGTATGTGGGCGATTATCTGGCCGCCCATGGCTATGTGGTGCTGGCCGTGGATGCCTTGTTCTGGGGCGAACGGGGCCGCAAGGAGTATGCCCGCTATGATGCGCAGCAGGCCTTGTCGGCCAACCTGTTGCAGATGGGCCTGTCGTGGGGAGGCTATATTGCCTGGGATGACTTGCGCAGTGCCGAGTTTCTGGCCTCGCTGCCGATGGTGGACAAGGAAAAGGTGGGGGCCATGGGCTTTTCGATGGGGGCGCACCGGGCCTGGATGACGGCAGCCGGCACCGATGCCGTCAAGGCTGCCGCCGCCGTCTGCTGGATGAATACGACCGACAGCCTGATGACCCTCACCAACAACCAGAACAAGGGAGGCTCGGCATACGCCATGCTGGTGCCGGGACTCCGGCAGTGGATGGATTATCCGCACGTGGCCTCCATCGCCTGTCCGAAGCCGTTGCTGCTGGTGAACGGGCTGCGCGACAAGTTGTTCCCCGTACAAGGGGTGAAGGAGGCCTATGCCGTGATGCGGCAGGTGTGGGAAAGCCAGGGCGTGGCCGACCGTTTCGAGACCCGCCTGTACGACCTGCCTCACTTTTGCAGCCGGGAGATACAGGAAGACATCCTCCGCTTCTTCGACCGGCAGTTCCAACGTCCGGCCTCCGAACCCTGAGCGACCGGTGCGTATTGATGACTCATTTTAAATTTATATATCATTCCATGAGAAAGACATCATTATTGATTTGCCTGACGCTCCTGTTGGTGCTGACGGCATCTACGCCGAAGAAGGCGGTCACCATTTTCCTGATAGGTGACTCCACCATGGCAGACAAAGACCTGTCGGCCGGCAACCGCGAACGGGGCTGGGGCCAGATGCTGGGTGGTTTTTTTGACGAAGGCATACGGGTGGAGAACCATGCCGCGAACGGACGTAGCTCGAAAAGCTTTATCGACGAAGGACGCTGGCAGACGGTGGCGGATAAGATTTGCCCGGGTGATTACGTCTTCATACAGTTCGGACATAACGATGAGAAGGCGGACGAGAAACGACATACCGATCCTGGTACGACCTTCGATGACAATCTGAGGCGGTTCGTGCGCGAGACCCGTGCCAAGGGAGGCATACCGGTGCTGTTCAACTCGGTGGTCAGGCGCAATTTCGGTGAGAACCGGCAGGCCGTGGAGGCCGATGATGTGCGGAGTGAGCTCTCGTCGGCAGTGGATACGGGCGACACGCTGGTCGATACGCACGGGGCTTATCTGGAGTCTCCCCGTCGGGTGGCGGCCGAGACCGGCACCTGCTTTATTGACTTGAATCGGGCCACCAAGGGGCTGGTGGAGTCGTTGGGGGTAGAAGGCTCCAAAAAGTTGTTCATGTGGATACCCGCAGGCGTGTCGGCCGCCTGTCCCAAGGGCCGGCAGGACAACACCCATTTCAATGTCTACGGTGCCCGACGGGTAGCCCGTCTGGCGGTCGATTCGCTGGAGCGGCGTGTCCCGCAGCTGGCTGCCCACATCCGCCGTACCGATTTCGTCGTGGCACAAGACGGTAGCGGCGATTTCTTCACGGTGCAGGAAGCCGTCAATGCCGTCCCCAATTTCCGGAAGAACGTGCGTACGTCCATCCTGGTGCGCAAGGGGACCTATCAGGAATGTGTCATTGTGCCGGCCTGCAAAATCAATGTGGCGTTGCTGGCCGAGGAGGGAGCTGTCATCACCGGTGATGGCTATGCCTCGAAACCGAACGGGCTGGGCGAGACCATGTCCACATCGGGCTCGGCCACGATGTATGTCTATGCGCCCGATTTTTATGCCGAAGGTCTGACGGTGGCCAATACCGCAGGCAGGGTAGGGCAGGCCGTGGCCTGCTTTGTGGAGGGCGACCGCGCCCATTTCCGTCGTTGCCGTTTTCTGGGCAACCAGGACACGCTCTACACCTACGGCAAGCAGAGCCGCCAGTATTATGAGGAATGTTATGTGGAGGGGACGGTCGACTTCATTTTCGGGTGGAGCACCGCCGTGTTCAAAGACTGCACCATTCACAGCCTTGGCAAGGGATATCTGACGGCTCCTGCCACAGACCCCGGTCGGCCCTATGGCTATGTGTTCTGGCATTGCCGCCTTACGGCGGACGAGGGGGTGGGCGATGTCTACCTGTCCCGTCCGTGGCGTCCCGATGCACAGGTGGTCTTTGTCGAGTGTGAGATGGGAGGACATATCCTGCCGCAGGGCTGGAACAACTGGGGCAAACCGTCCTATGAGCAGACCGTTTTCTATGCCGAATACAAGAGCCGGGGCGAGGGCGCACGGTCGGAGGCACGCGCCGCCTACGGCAGGCAACTGACCGATGCCGGCCCTTATACTCCCGAAACGGTGCTGAAAGGTGCCGACGGATGGAATCCTGTGCAGAACGGCAACCGGCTGATAGGCGAGCAGCCCCGCTAAGGCGCGGCTGATGGAGAAACCCGGAGGCGGCCCAAACAAAGAGGGTGTGTCAAAACCACCCGTACCTGTCTTTTGATAGGTAGTGGGGTTTTGGCACACCCTCCTTCTTTTATGTTTGCAGGCCGGAGGGGCCTGCTCCGTCATCAAATGCGCTTATTTGATGTTCGGGTTCAGCTTGTTCCATTCAGAAACCGGAGGCAGTACCCCCATGGCGATGACTTCGTCGCGCAGTTCGCACAGGTGGGCATAGCTCTTGTCGAGGGCAGCCTTTTCTTCGTCCGTACCGTTCAGTTCCTGGCAGATGCAGCCGTCGGCTGTGATGGAAGTTTCCCAAGCCATCATGATGTGGTCATACTTGTCGTTGGAAACGTAAGTGCCGGCCGGCCAGCGGAACGCTTTTCCGCCCATGGCGGCGCCAATCATTTCGATAGAGACGTATGACGGGCTCTGGAAAGAAGAGCGGCCGCGCAGGGCGATGATGTTGGCACCGCCTTTGGTCACTTTCTGCTGGATTTCAGCCCACGTTTCTTTCGACAGCTTGTCGGTGCCGATGATGTCGGTCAGCGGCGTGCCGGCTACTTTGGCGGTAGAGGCGAAGACGGCCATCTGTTCGCCGTGGCCACCGTATGTGCGGCAGTTCTCCACTTCGTCCAAAGCTACGCCGAAATGCTTGGCCAGCTCGCTACGCAGACGGGTAGAGTCGAGGGCGGCCAGTGTGGTGACCTGTGAGGGTTTCAGTCCGGCATAGAGCAAGGTGATCAGACCGGTGATGTCGGCGGGATTGAAGATAACAACGATATGCTTAACGTCCGGGCAGTACTGCTTGACGTTCTTGCCGAATTCTTCTGCGATGGCGGCATTGCCTTTCAGCAGGTCTTCGCGCGTCATGCCGGCCTTGCGGGCAGCGCCACCTGAGTTGACGATGTATTTGGCACCGGTCAACGCTTCCTTGATATCAGAGGTGAAAGTCACATTCACGCCTTCGAAACCGCAGTGGTAGAGTTCTTCTGCCACACCTTCCAATCCCGGAGCGTAGGGGTCATACAGACAGATGTTCGGAGTGAGTCCCATCATGATGGCGGTCTGTGCCATGTTAGAACCAATCATACCGGCTGCACCTACAATGGTAAGTTTTTCGTTTGTTACAAATTCCATAATGCTTATTTTTTGGGTTATTGTTATAAAATGTACGTTCTTTTTCTCTTTTGATTGCACTGCAAAGATAAAAAAGTTCTTGTTTAAAACCAATCTGTCGGAAGGTATTTATCACTGCCGGCTTCAATTACAGAAAAAAATCCCTGATTTTCCGGCGGAGCGTTCCGAAATGCAAAGGGCAGGTTGCAAATCGGCGGACTATCCACCCTTGCCGGGTGTCTGCGCAGAAGGCAGGGGCCAAAAGGGCGTGATTTGCCAATTTGTAATCTGTGAGTGTCATTTCCGGTAGTAAGACCCCCTAAAATCGTTCTTTTTTTATAATTTCTCTGGAGAAAGCTTGCTTATATGATGAAAATATAGCTACCTTTGCGCCATCAAAAACTAAAACAACGCAACAGTAATTGAGAAAAATGAAAATGAGAAGTTTGATTTTAGGCACAACTTTGTGCATGGCAGCTGTGAGCGTGAGCGCGCAGTCTGCTTTGGAAGGTACTAAATTGGGTGACAACTGGTCGGTAGGTGTGAATGTCGGTGTGACGACTCCGCTTACTCACAGTGCGTTTTGGGGTAACATGCGTCCGGCTTTCGGCGTAGGTGTCAACAAGCAGGTGACTCCTATCTTGGGCTTGGGCCTGGAATGGATGACAAGTGTGAACACCACTCCCAGCAAGACTGCGTTCGACACTTCTAATTTGAGCTTGCTGACTACCTTGAACTGGACGAACATCTTCTGTGGCTATCAGGGCGAACCCCGCCTGTTCGAAGTGGAGACAGTGACCGGTTTCGGTTGGTTGCACTATAACGGTTTTGGCGACCTGAACAGCTATTCTAATAAATTGGGCTTCAACTTCAACTTCAACCTCGGTGAAGAGAAGGCTTGGACCTTGGCCCTGAAACCTGCCTTGGTATATGATATGACCATGGACGGTACACAGAACGTGAAGTTTAATGCCAACTGTGCCGCTTGGGAAATCACTGCCGGTTTGCGCTATCATTTCAGCTGCAGCAACGGCAAGCGTCACTTCTCTTATGTGAAGCCTTACGACCAGGCCGAAGTGGATGCCTTGAACAGCCAGATCAACAACCTGCGCCAGCAGGCCAACGAAAAGGAATCTGCCTTGAATGCCGCCAACCAGAAGGCTGCCGAGCTCGAAAACGCACTGAACGAATGCAAGAACCAGGCTCCGCAGGTAGTGAAGGAAACCATCACCAACCACAAGAAGACACTGGAGTCTGTAGTGACGTTCCGTCAGGGTGGCAGAACCGTGGAGACTTCACAGGCTCCTAACGTGGAACGTATCGCCACTTACCTGAAGAACCACAAGGACGCTACGGTGACTATCAAGGGTTATGCTTCACCCGAAGGTAGCGCCGAAGTGAATGCCCGCATCGCCCAGCAGCGTGCCGAGGCTGTCAAGACCATGTTGATCAACAAGTACAAGATTGCCGCCGGCCGTATCACTGCCGAAGGCCAGGGTGTGGGTGACATGTTCGAAGAACCGGACTGGAACCGCGTCAGCATCTGTACCATCAACGAAAACAACTAATCCAACCCTTTATGCATGCACCAAAAGGCGTTCCTTTCCGGGGACGCCTTTTTGCGTATCAGGCCTGCCGCAAAACATATAGGCCCGCTTGGGGGAAGAATCAAAAAACTTCGTTATCTTTGTGCGGAATGTTAACAGAAGTAGTATGAAAACACGCTTGTTCAGTTGTTTCCTGAGTTGGATGCTCTCTGCCGTATGGATGCACGCACAGCTGCATTGCACGTTTACACATTATTCATTGGAAAACGGATTGTCACAGAATTCGGTCATGGACATGGTGCAAGACCATGAGGGCTTGCTGTGGATAGCCACGTGGGACGGGGTGAACCGTTTCGACGGGTATGACTTCAAGGTGTACAAGGCACGTCCGAACAACACGGTGGGATGGAACTCCAACCGTGTGGACCACGTGGGGGTGGACAAGTATGGCTACGTCTGGTGCATCACGTATGACAATCAGGCCTTCCGGTTCAACAAGCAGCTGGAAACCTTCGAAGACCCCTTTGCGGGGGACACTGAGGAGGAATCCATGGCCTTTACGGACATGAAGATGCTGGACAACGGTACCGTATGGCTGCTGACCGATGACAACGGCGGGGTGCGGGTGACGTTTGACGAGCAGACCGGCAAGACCTCCTATAAGGCCTATCTGACGGCAGGCGGTGGCCGCAGGGGAACGGCTGTCCATGCCGTCTTTCTGGACAGCCGGCAGCAGGAATGGCTCCTGACGGACAACGGACTGCTCCGCATCGATGCGGCTTCGGGCAACGATTTCCGTTATTTTGCCGACATCGCCACCAGCAAGTCGACCGGCGAACCTTTCTTTTGTGCGTTGGAGCGAGAGGACCGTCTGTTCTTCGGCTCTTCAGAGGGACGTATCTGGGAGTATCCGCAGGTAGGGGGGATGTTCGAGCAACACCAGTTGCAATGGCACGACAATGTCATCGCGTTGCTCAGCCTGTCGGGAGGTGTCGAGGCGGCGGTCACTGCCTCTTCGGGAGTCGTGACGGGAAGCCTCGTCCGGCACCGGTTCGACTACCATCCCATCAGCACCCGGCTCGATCTCCGGCAATACCCCATCCGTTCGGTGTACAAGGACAGCCAGGACGAGATATGGATGGCGGTGGACAAAGAAGGGACCGTGCTCCATTTCAACCCGCAGACGCAAGTCACCAAGACCGAACAGGTGGCGGTGGAGATAGAACCGGCGGCCCGCTCCAATCCGGACTTTATGGTCTGCGAGGATGTCAGTGGCAACCTCTGGGTGCATCCTCTGGGCGGAGGACTTTCCCTCTTCGACCGGGAAGCCGGCCGGCTGGTGCCTTTCTACGATGAGATAGGCTCGTCCGAATGGCGTTTCTCCAACAAGCTGCACTCCATCATGTCCGACCGCCAGGGCAACCTCTGGCTGGGCACCCATTCCAAGGGACTGGAGAAGGTCACCTTCTTCAAGAACCCGTTCCAGCTGATGCAGCCGCTGGACTGCCATTACGATACCAGTGTCAACCAGGTGCGTTCCATCTGCGAGGACAACGCCCACCGGCTGTGGGTAGGCACGCGCGACGGCAAAATCAATGTCTATACCTCCGGCTGGCAGTGGCTGGGGCATCTCACGACAGACGGGCGCATTGCCAAAAACGGGACACCGATTGTCGGGGTGGCCTACCGCATCTTGCAGGACTCGCGCGGCGATATGTGGATTGCCACCAAAGGCTATGGCGTGCTCCATCTGCAAGGCGAGGGGCTGAGCTACCGGATGCAGCACTTCGCCTATCACGCCGATGACCCCGACGGACTGAGCAGCAACAGCGTGTATGATATTCTGGAAGACGGCAAAGGCCGCCTCTGGATGATTACTTTTGACTACGGCATCAATTACCTGGAGCGTGGGCCCGACGGGTCCTACCGTTTTGTGAACAGCCGCAACCGGCTGAAGACCTACCCCATTGAGCGTTGCCTCAAGGCCCGCAGCATGATGCGTGACAGCCAGGGCTATCTGTGGGTGGCCACCGCCAACGGCCTGCTGGCTTTCGACGAGAACTTCACCCGTCCCGAAGACATCCGTTTCCACCTGTTTGAGCGCATGTCGGGCGACCGTGACGGTCTGGGAGGCAATGACATCTATGCCTTGCAGCTGTTGCGCAACGGCGAGGTGTTCGTCGCCACGTTTGGCGGCGGATTGAGCCGGCTGAAGGAGTTTGACCCCGCTACCGGGCGTGCGCGCTTCCAGTCGTTCACCATGCGCGATGGCTTGCCCACCGATGTGCTTTATTCGCTGGCCGAAGATGAGGACGGCAATCTCTGGATTGGTTCGGAGAACGGCTTGAGCTGTATGAACGAGAAGGAGAAGCGGTTCGAGAACTACTTGAGCCGCGAGTTGGGCGAGGACATCATTTTCGAGGAGAATACAGCGGTCAAAATGGCCGACGGCCGCCTGTCCTTCGGTTCCAACCGGGGGATTCTGACGTTCAGACCCGAACAGATTCACAAGAACACCTATGTGCCCGACATCGTTTTCTCTGACTTGAAGATAGCCGGCCAGGTGATGCGTCCGAAGGCCAACTCTCCCTTGCCCGAATCGGTGAACAGTCTTTCCAAGCTGGTCTTGCCGCATGACCACAATACCATCTCCTTTTTCTATGCGGCGCTGGACATGACGTATCCCGAGAACATCCGCTATGCGTTCCGGCTGGAAGGGTTCGATAAAGATTGGAACCATGTGGGCAAGCAGCGGGTGGCCACCTACACCAACCTGCCTCCCGGCGAATATGTGTTCCAGGTGCGTTCCACCAACGGGGCGAACGTGTGGGCGGACAATGTGCGCCAGCTGTGCCTCACCATCAAGCCCTCGTTCTGGGAGACACCGGTGGCCTATGTCCTCTATGTGCTGATTTTCCTCATCGTGCTGACCGGCGGCACCTACATCCTTTTCGTCATCTACCGGCTGAAGCACGAAGTGTCTGTCGAGCAGCAGATAACGAACCTGAAGCTGCGCTTCTTCACCAACATATCGCACGAGCTGCGCACGCCGCTCACCCTGATTGCCGGTCCGCTCGACCATATCCTGAAACACTCGCCGCTCTCCGACGAGGTGCGCGAGCAGTTGCAGGTGGTCAACCGCAACACCGACCGTATGCTGCGCTTAGTGAACCAGATACTGGATTTCCGCAAGATTCAGAACAACAAGATGAGGCTGCGGGTGGAGCAGCTGGATATTGTCCCCTTCGTGCGCAAGGTGATGGACAACTTCCAGACCATCGCCGAGGAGCACCGGATGGACTTCCTGTTCGAGAGCGAGCGGCCTTCGCTGATGCTGTGGGTGGATGCGGACAAGGTGGAGAAAATCATCTTCAACCTGTTGTCGAACGCCTTCAAATACACGCAGGACGGCAAGTCCATCCGTGTGTTCATCCACGACAAGGAGAAGACGGTGGCCGTCGGGGTGTGCGACCAGGGCATCGGTATCTCCAAGAGCCGGCAGGCGTCACTCTTTGTGCGCTTCGAGTCCTTGCTGGACAACAATATCTTCACGGCCAACAGTACAGGCATCGGCCTGTCGTTGGTCAAGGAACTGGTGGAGATGCACCATGCCACCATCGAGGTGGACAGTAAGGAGGGCGAAGGCAGCAGTTTCATCATCGAGTTCCCCAAGGGGAAAGACCAATACGGCGAAGAAGTGGAATTCATCCTCTCGGACGAAGTGCATTTGGACGGGGCTTCTTACGTCGAGGTGCCGGCCGATGGAGCTGCGGCCGATGGGGACGAGAACCAGCCGGTAGAGGAGCACAAAATCATGCTGCTCGTAGAAGACAACCTCGAACTGCGCACCTTCCTGCGCACCATCTTCAGCCCGGCCTACCGCATCCTGGAGGCTTCCGACGGACAAGAGGGCTACGAGAAAGCCCTGCAGTTTGTGCCCGACATCATCATCAGCGACATCATGATGCCCCGTAAGGACGGTATAGAGCTGGTGAAAGAGCTGCGCAATAACTTGAACACCAGCCATATCCCCATAGTGTTGCTGACGGCGAAGACCGATATGGACACCAAGTTGAAGGGCATGGAGTTGGGAGTGGACAGCTATATCACCAAACCCTTCAGCTCCACCTACTTAGAGGCCCGTGTGGAGAACCTGTTGGCCCGCCGCCAGCGGTTGCAGGAGTTCTATTGCGAGCACCTCATGAACCGCACGACCGAAGAGGTGCCTCAGGAGGCCGGTGACACCATGTCGCCGCAAGACCGGAAGTTCATGGAACGGCTGACGGCCCTGATGGAGAAGAACATGGACAACGGCGACCTGATGGTGGATGACCTGGTGCAGGAACTGGCCGTCAGCCGCTCGGTCTTTTTCAAGAAGCTGAAATCGCTCACAGGCCTGGCCCCCATTGAGTTCATCAAGGAGATGCGGGTGAAGCGGGCCGCCCAGCTCATCGAGACAGGAGACTATAACATGACGCAGATTGCCTACATGGTGGGCATCAACGACCCGCGTTACTTCAGCAAGTGCTTCAAGCACCGTTTCGGCATCACGCCCACCGAGTATAAGAACAAGCTGAAGGCCGGCAACTGAGCATCCCCCCCGCACCGTATGTGAAACCCTTATCTCGAAAACTGTATGTTGCTGTATTTATCGTGTGCCAAGACCATGACCGGAAAGACCCGGAAGCAGGTCCCTTTCAAGAGTGAGCCCCATTTTCTGGAAGAAGCCCGCGGCCATGCCCTCGAACTGGCCCGGCTCCCGGCAGAGGAGCTGGGACGCCTCTTGCGGGTCAACCCCAAGCTGGCCGCCGAGAACTATTGGCGCTATCAGGACTTCCTCTCGCCCGAACCGTCCGGGCTGCCGGCGTTGCTGGCTTATACCGGCATTGTGTTCAAGCATCTGCGCCCGGATGACTTTACCGATGAGGATTTCCGCTACGCCCAGTCGCACCTGCTGGTCGCCTCGTTCCTCTACGGGCTGTTGCGGCCGCTCGATGTCGTTCGCTGTTACCGTCTGGAGGGGAACGTGCGGCTGTCCGTGCACGAAGACCGGACGATGTTCGACTATTGGAAACCGTTGCTCACCGATTATTTCATTGCCGCGATTCAGGCGCAGGGCAATGTGTTGCTCAACATTGCCAGCGGCGAGATGCGTGATCTGGTGGACTGGCAGCGGGTGAGTGCCGCTGTGCAGGTGGTGACCCCCGAGTTTCTGGTCAGCAAGAACGGAAAGCCGTCCACCGTCGTGGTCTATGCCAAGATGTGCCGGGGCGAGATGGCGCGCTTTGTCTTGAAAAACCGCATTGAGCAGCCCGAAGCCCTCCGGCAATTCTGTTGGGAAGGTTTTGCCTACGACGAACGGCTCAGCAAGCCGGGACATCCGGTCTTCCTGCTTCCTTGAGGAGGGGACTGGTTTTCCGCACGGCTATCGGCAGAAGCATCCTTTTCGTTCAGCCTGGGCTGAACGGTCGTAGCAGTTAATATACCCGCCGCTTGAAAGTGACTTCTTGAACCGTTCAGCCCAGGCTGAACGAAAAGGAGGAATACCTTTTATAGTGGGATGCGTTACATTTGCAGACCAGAAGATATAGAGAGATTGGATATCTGTCATTCTGAGCGCAAGCGAAGAATCTGTTAGCACAAAGTAAATGTTTTCAGACGTGCATTCCCCTTCGGATCGCCGGACGTTGTTTTCTTTACGATGTTCAGAATGATCATTTTTAGAAACTGTTTTGAATTAAATAAAAAATATTGTTATGTGGTAATATAATTTATTGAGAATCAGTGGGCTGATTGAAATATTTTTCATAACTTTATGGGTACCAATCA
>CAMAFR010000020.1 GCA_945833835.1 uncultured Bacteroides sp. | reverse complement strand
GCTAAACTGACGTACGGGTTTACCGTACCGGGGGTTCGAATCCCCCAGCTTCCGCATTCGATGAGTTCCGTTGGCCGGTCGGTCAGATGGGACTTTTTTTATGCCCGTCCGTAAAGGAAGCAGAGAAAAAGGGGCGGGGACTTCCGAAAGTAGAAACAGAGTCGTATCTTTGTCAGCAGCTAAACATAAAAGAATCGGATTATGGGATTAGGAAAATGGATTGGAGGCGTGATGGGCTTCATGGCCATGGGCCCGCTCGGGGCCTTGGCCGGCTATGCCATCGGCTCTTTGTTTGACAAGGCGGCGGAAGGAGAGGAGGTTGCATCAGGCCCCTCCGGCGACCCGGCAGCCGGCGGCTATGCCGACGGACGGCGGAACAGTTTCTTGTTCTCGCTGCTGGTGATGGCCTCGTATGTCATCCGCGCCGACGGTAAAATCATGCACAGCGAAATGGAGTACGTGCGGAATTTCCTCCGTACGAATTTCGGCGAACAGGCCGTAGCCGAAGGCCAGCAGATATTGATGAACCTCTTCGAGGAACGGAAGCGGATGGACCGCAGCAATCCTATGGCGTTCAGGAATACCATTCATGACTGTGGGGCACAGATGGCCGTCCACCTCAGCTATGAGGAACGGTTGCAGCTGCTCGATTTTCTGGTGATGATAGCCCGCAGTGACGGCAGTGTCTGCCAGGCCGAGATCGAGGCGTTGCGCGAGGTGGCGGTGGCCATGGGGCTGCCGGCCGGGGAAGTGGATTCGATGCTCCATCTGGGGAGTGATACGCTGGACGATGCCTACAAAGTGCTTGAGGTGGATCCGTCGGCTACGGATGCCGAAGTCAGGGCTGCCTACCGCAGGCTGGCCCTGAAGCATCATCCGGATAAAGTGGCGGCTTTGGGAGAGGATATCCGCAAGGCGGCCGAAGAGAAGTTCCAGCAGATCAATGCCGCCAAGGAGCGGGTGTTCAAGGCCAGAGGAATGAAATGATGTGTCCGCTACACGGGAGGCACTCAGGCGGCCGGAGGCAAACCCTCCTGCCGCTGGGTGCCTCCCGTGCGTTTGGCTGTTGTCTTCCCAATGCCTTAAAACAAGTCCTTGCATTTGGCACTGACCTCCACCATGTCCAGACGGATGATTTCGGTGCGGTGGAAAGAGCGGTTGGCATATTCGATGCCTTTCAGTCGGTGTTCGGGGGCGTACTTGCTCAGCAGCAGCGAGAGGGCCGACATCCGTTCCGCCTCGTGCAGGCTGCGGTGGGCGGTGCATTTCACCACGACGCTTTCGTAGGCGGTCGTGAACTGTTCGGGGATGACCCGTGTGCGTCCCACTACGCAGAATGACACTTGGGGACAAGCGTCGATGCAGGCCAGTTTCCGGCCGGCCGGTGCGCAATGCAGGTAGATGGAGTTGCCCTTGTCCCACACAAAACTGACGGGGATGCCATAGGCACCGTTGCCGTCTTCGCTTTGCAGCGACAGGTAGCCGTATTCAGCCCCCTTGAGCAGTTCATACGCACGGGTTTCGTCCATCAGCCGGTCTTGCCGGCGGACTTTTTCATTGGTAAACTTCATGGATATCTGTTGTTTTTAGAATGGATAGTCGTCTTTCTGGGTTCAGTAAGACAAAGTTAAGGCTTTTCTTCCGTCTTTTCAAGAAAACTCGTAACTTTGCCTGAAATAAATCTTTGAAATATGAAATCAGACATCGAAATAGCTCGCAGCATAGAGCTGAAAAAAATCAAGCAGGTAGCTCGTGATTACGATATACCGGTTGACGAAATAGAGAACTACGGACGCTATATTGCCAAGGTGCCCGAACGCCTGATTGACGAGGAGAGCGTGAAGCGCAGCCATCTGATCCTGGTGACGGCCATCACGCCTACCAAGGCCGGTATCGGCAAGACCACCGTCTCGGTGGGGCTGGCACTCGGACTGAACCGCATCGGCAAGAAGGCCGTCTGTGCCTTGCGCGAACCTTCGCTGGGTCCCTGTTTCGGCATGAAGGGCGGTGCGGCCGGAGGCGGTTATGCCCAAGTGCTGCCGATGGAGAAAATCAACCTTCATTTTACGGGGGATTTCCATGCCATTACATCGGCCCACAACATGATTACGGCTTTGCTGGACAACTATATGTACCAGAATCAGGACAACGGTTTTGCCATGAAGGAGGTGTTGTGGAACCGTGTGCTCGACGTGAACGACCGTGGGTTGCGCTACATTGTCACTGGCTTGGGGGGCAAGACCAACGGCATCACCCGCGAGTCGGGCTTCGACATCACTCCGGCTTCCGAAATCATGGCCATCCTCTGCCTGGCCACTGACGAGAAGGACTTGCGCCGCCGTATCGAGAACATCCTGTTGGGCTTCACTTCCGACAATAAGCCGCTGACGGTGAAAGATCTGGGCATTGCCGGATCTATCTGCGTGCTGCTCAAGGACGCCCTTTCGCCCAATCTGGTGCAGACTACCGAGCACACCGCGGCGTTCGTACACGGCGGTCCGTTTGCCAACATTGCCCACGGTTGCAACTCGGTGCTGGCCACCAAGCTGGCCATGACGTATGGTGACTATGTGGTGACCGAGGCCGGCTTCGGTGCAGACCTTGGTGCCGAGAAGTTCTACGACATCAAGTGCCGCAAGGCCGGTCTGCAACCCAGTCTGACCGTGATTGTGGCTACGGCACAGGGACTGAAGATGCACGGCGGTGTGGCCCAGGAAGACATCAAGTTGCCCAACCGCGAGGGGCTCTACAATGGCTTGGCCAATCTGGACAAGCATATCGCCAACCTGCAGTCGTTCGGACAGACTGTGGTGGTGGCTTTCAACCGTTATGCCAATGATGTGGAGGAGGAAATCGAGCTGGTGGCACGCCATTGCTGCGACATGGGCGTAGGGTTTGCCGTGAACAACGCCTTTACCGAAGGTGGCAGCGGTGCGGTAGACCTGGCCAATCTGGTGGTGGACACCATTGAAAAGAATCCGTCGCAGCCGTTGAAGCTGGCCTATGAGGACGATGACAGTGTGGAAATGAAGGTGTCGAAAGTCGCCATGGGGCTGTATGGGGCGGCCTACGTCACTTACAGTCTGGCGGCCAAGAAAAAACTGCGTATGATTCAGGAACTGCATTACGGACACTTCCCTGTGTGCATCGCCAAGACGCAATACTCGTTCTCTACCGATGCCAAGCGCTATGGTGTGGCCGCCGGTTTCGAGTTCCACGTGCGCGACATTGTCATCAACGCCGGTGCCGAGATGCTGGTCATCGTGGCGGGCGACATCATGCGTATGCCCGGGCTTCCCAAAGTGCCGCAGGCATTGCACATTGATGTGGTGGACGGCGAGATAGAAGGTCTGTCTTGATTTTTAAAAGAAGAATGAAAAATGAAGCATCTTACTTCGCACGTTGCCCCGTGACGAATCATCTTCATCTCCGTCATCATCGAACGATTTCACACAAAGCGTGATGGGGACTCATCCTGACAAGTGGAAAGCGATTCTTCATTTTTCATTCTTCATTTTTCATTTTTCATTTACCAAGTGGTATGCAAGACTTCGCGGCGATAGATTTTGAGACGGCCAACAACGAGCGCAGTTCGGTGTGCTCGGTGGGGTGGTGATTGTAAAGGGAGGCGAGATGGTGGACAGGTTTTATTCCCTCATCAAGCCCGAACCGGCGTATTACACCTACTGGTGCAGCCGGGTACATGGCTTGTGTGCGGCCGACACGGAGAAGGCCCCCGTCTTCCCGGAGGTGTGGAGACGGATTGCGCCCCTCATCGAGGGGTTGCCTTTGGTGGCCCACAACAAGGCGTTTGACGAGAGCTGCCTGAAAGCTGTCTTCCGTGTCTACCAGATGGACTATCCCGAATATGGGTTCCACTGCACGTGTCTCGCCGCTCGCAGGCGCTGGCCGGGAGGACGGCACACCCTCGATCTCATCGCCGCCCGCTGCGGATATGATTTGAAGAACCATCACCATGCCTTGGCGGATGCGGAAGCCTGTGCCGCCATTGCGCTGCGCCTCTTGTAGCGCGCCGGTGCCGGAAGATGGCGACGCCGGCAGTGACGAGAAGTAGACAACGTGCCGGACTATACTCGTTTTGACCGCTTTTTTACCGGTGCTGCGGCTGGCTGGGTCGCTCCATCAACACATCCGAAATGGACTCTATATTCTTCTCAAGGTTCTCTTTGTCAATGGCCCTGTTCTTCATGGATGAGCGGTAGTTGTAGATGGTCTGTGGAGAATAGAATAGCAAGGTGGAAATCTTCTGGGTATCTTTGACTCCGAGGCGGACAAGCGCCATCATCCTGAGCTCGTTGGACAGTAGTTCTCCTTTTTTCAGAACGATTTGCTTATCCGGATACAGCAGCTGGTTGAACTCATCGACAAAAGTAGGATAAAGGGTCAGGAACGCTTTGTCAAAGTTCAAAAAGAATTCCTTGGTGTCCGTATCTTTCAGTCGGTTTTGATGGAGCACCGACAAGATGTCTTCTTCTTGATGCAACTTCACCTTCCTTTCCACTTGCTTCAGGAGCTTGTTGTATTTGTCGATATAGGCAGCGCAAAGTTCGATGAAGAGCGAAACGTACTGTTCCCGGATGTGGTTGGTATGTTTCAATTGCAGGTTGGCCGTTTGCAGCTCTTCGTTCAGTTGTTTCAAGTCTGCATTCAGCTGAATGCGTATCTTGCGTTGCGCTCTCAGCACCCTGTTATGGCGCCAGATATAATAGGCAAACACACACATGAGAATGGCCAGCAGGCACATGATCACCATCACCAGCGTCTGCATGTGCCGCACGCTTTTCTCGTGCATCTGATAGCGTCCTACCACATCGGGGAATTTTCTTGCTATTTGCGTCAGTCTCAACCGGTTGTTGTAGAAGACAGCATCCTCCAGGGCGCAAAGCAGGTATTTGTTGGCCCGTGCGATGTCGTTCTTTAGGGTCAGATAGGCCGCAATCTCCTGCATGGCAAGATTCTCTTTCAGCGGAATCTTTTGGTCGGCTATGGCCGATAGGATCATGTATCTTTCGAATTCATCCCACTGGCCTTGTTCATGGTAAACGAAGGCTAAAGAACAGGTGATGCTGGCGTATCGTCGTGAAAGGGGCGACATCTTGCGGATGCCCTTGAGGTACTCTTCCTCCGCTTCTTTATACTGTTTCCCATTCCAGTAGTGCTCTCCCAACCAATAATGGTAATCCGTATCGCTGGGGGGCACGACAGTCAGCATCGAGTCGCTGTATGCCGTCACTTTATCCTGATATTCCGGCAGATTTTCCTCCACGCGCAGGTAGGCGTTCCAAGTGATGTAGAGCCAACGGAAACTCTCATAATAATGTCTGTAATTCGCGTTGGTGAAGGAACGTTTGTCCAGGCCGCTGAGTATCGCTTCGGCCTTGTCGAACACGCCCGACGTAGAAAGTAGGGACGACTTGTTGATGGCCACATCGTTCAGGTATTCTGTCTTGCCTATCTCTCGTGCAATGTCTGACAGGATAGCTACCACCTTCTGGGCAGAATCGGCCTTATAGGCGAGGTTCTCCTCGAAAATCCGGTTGTAGAGGTGGTACTTTGCCTCCAAGCTGATGTCGGGAGTTATCTGTTGCTGGAGGTTGCGAATCCTCTCCTCCTTTTTTTGGATATAGACAGCACGTTCGTCCACAGCCTTGTCCAGCTCGGCATAAAGTTCGTCCTGGGAGCTTGTACACGATACTGCCAACAGCAGCCATAGAAAGAAAAGCACTGAGTTTTTCATCATAGCGATTTCAGGCGATTTAAAATAACGCATAAAGGTAGCGTTTTCTTTTCGAACTGCAAAGGTTTCGGTCGAATTATGGTATCCTTTGCATCATTTCGGCTTATATCCCTTTACTGAACTTTCTACTCCTTTTGGTTGTATTCTTCTGTCAATGAGTGTATTATAAGATATAATGGCTCACAACTATCTACTTCGCTGCTACTTGGTGCCGCACCCCTTGAGTGGCGCTCCTATTTTTGCAGCACGAAAGATGACCAACGAAGTACTTCAGTGACACAAGCGTTTTCAGTAGGAGTGGCTTTCATCGGAAGACACTTGGCCGGCAAAGGTGAACAGATGGTAGGAAGGATGACCCGACTGATGCTAATTTAAAAAAATTAAATGGAGAAACATTGACATGAAAAACATCAAGCATGTAGTAACAGCTTTGCTGTTGTTTGTTATAGCGACAACAACGGCCGTGGCGCAAAGCCAGCAGGTAAGCGGTTCTGTGATTGGAAAGAGCGACGGTGAGCCCTTGATAGGCGCCACTGTGTGCGAAGTAGGTAACGAGAGCAATGGCACGATAACCGATATAGACGGTGCGTTCGTGCTGACCATTTCAAAAGGCGGAAGCCTGAAGATATCGTATGTGGGCTATACCGACGAAGTCGTCAAAGCGACCAACGGCATGAAGGTATTTCTTGCCGAAGCGGCGAAAGCCATCGAAGAGGTCGTGATTGTCGGAACGGTGATGCGGAAAAGTGACCTGACAGGATCGGTGGCCATGGTGGACGCAAAGACACTCGCCGAGCGCCCTGTGACCAATGTGAACGAAGCGTTGCAGGGCCGCATGTCGGGTGTGAGCATTACGACCAATGCCAACCCGGCCGACGATTCCAGCATCAAAGTGCGTGGTATCAACACCATCAACTCAGGCAGTGAGCCTATCTACGTCGTTGACGGACAGGTAATGACGAACGACTTCGGCGGCTTCAGTTCCATCAATCCGAACGATGTGGAGAGCATCCAGGTGCTGAAGGATGCTTCTGCTACAGCCTTATACGGTAGCCGAGGTGCCAATGGCGTAGTGCTGGTAACTACGAAAAAGGCGAAGAAAGGAGAAGGCTCGGTGACCTATGACGGCTGGGTAAGCATCACCCGCATCAGCCGCCGCCCGTCAACGATGAGCGCACAGCAGCTGGCTGAACTCCGTATCGAAGCTTTTGCCAATGGCCACATGATGGACCATCCCCAGGGCGACCGCAATGCCTATATCAACAATACCTTGCTGGGCACCAACATGGCTTTCAGCGACGAAGAGCTGGCCACCTACCGATCGGGCAAGTCATACGATTGGCTTGATCAGAATCTGCGCACGGGCATACAGCACAACCACACCGTAAGCTTCGCCAAAGGTGCAGACAAGGGCAACGTATATATCTCTTTGAACTACAGTGGCGTGAATGGCATTCTTGGCCAATCCTCACAAAACAAGTACAACGGCCGTATCAATGCCGACACAGAGATAAAGAGCTGGCTGAAGGTGGGCACCAGCACATACGTCTCCTATCAAACCGACGACATGCACGACAATACGGTATATACCAAAGCGCTGGCAGCCAATCCGCTGCTTGACTATGCCCCCTACCAAGACCCTGCTACTGCCTACGATGCCAACCATCAGTTCTGGTATTATCAGGCCATGAGCTCGAACTACAACAACGAGTTCAATCCGTTCACCATGAAGAACGTGCAATACCAGCGCCAGCGGAGCCACATTACCAGCACCAACTACCTCAATGTGAAGTTCATGGAAGGGCTGAACTTCCGTTCTACACTGGCCATCGACCTGAGCAACCAGAAGTGGTTTGAATACCTGCCCAGCAATGCACCGACCTCGGTACGAAACGAGCCGCAAACTCCTACCAAGGGGGATGCCAGAGCCAAGCAGGAACGCTGGACCAGAACCAACTGGCAGTGGGACAACACCATCACATTTGACCATATATGGAACGAGGTGCATCATCTCAATGCCGTTGTGGGCACCTCGGCTACCAAGACCAACGGCGATTATACCAAGGCACAGGGAATGCGGTTCGCAAGCGATGAACTGGGCTTCAAGGACCTGGGAGGAGCCAGCAAATACGAGAGTACCGACATTGACTCCGATTTCTATACCCAGACGCTGATGTCTTATCTGCTGCGCGCCAACTATGTCTATGCCCATAAATACTATCTCACCGCCACCGCCCGCTACGACGGTTCGAGCAAGTTTGCCAAGGGGCATCAATGGGGCCTGTTGCCTTCGTTCTCGCTGGCATGGGACCTGCGTCAGGAGCGTTTCATGGACAAAGTGGAGTGGCTGGACAAGCTGAAGCTGCGTGTGGGATTTGGCGTAGTGGGCAACCAGGATATCGAGAATTACGCCTACCGCACATGGTACTATCAGACGGCCAATCGCGTTTCGGTCAATGGCTCTACAATCGGTACTTCAGGTATCAGCGGAAGCACCAACCGCGGTACGCCCAACTTATCTTGGGAAAAACAGAAACAATGGAACGTAGGATTAGAATGGGCTATCCTCAACAATCGAATTAACTTTAACCTTGACTTCTTCCATATCGTCAACGATGACCTGCTCATGCAACACTCATTACCCTCCACCAGCGGCTATTCCACCACTTGGGAAAATATCGGACAAGTGACCAACAACGGTATCGAGGCCAGCATACAGGCATCCCTGTTGAACACCAAAGATTTTGCATGGAACTTCGGACTGAACATCTCGCACGACAAAAACAAAGTGACCAAACTGTATGGCGATGTCAAAGAGATATTCAACGGAACAGACCGCGAAGGCAACATCTTCCTCAACGAGAGCCTGCACACCCTCTACACCCTGCAATGTGGGGGCATCGCGAGAGAGGACAATCGCCACCAGTGGGAAGGAATCGATCAGAACGGCCACACCGTTGGCATTGGCGACCTGTTCATAGTGGACCAGAACGGCGACAAGAAAATCAATGAGTCAGACCGTATCGTGGTGGGCAAGAGCGACCCCAAACTCTATGGAGGATTCAATACCGACCTCTCATACAAGGGACTCAGACTGAATGCGGTGTTTACCTACTCTCTCGGTGCGAAAAAGATTTCTCCCTACTATGAGGACCTGCTCGGAAGCGTAGGACTGTCACAGGCCACCACCGACCTGCTGGATGCCTACTCAGATTCCAACACCAACGGTCGCTATCCCCGTCGGGTGACCAATACATCGAAGTACAACGGATGGAAGGCCTCTGACTGTGACTTTGCCGTGCAGAATGCCAGCTATCTCCGCCTCTCTACCCTCTCCCTGTCCTACAACTTCGGCAGCAAACTGCTCAAGCAGTGTCACCTGAGCTCATGGCGACTCTATGCCACCGCCAACAACCTCTTCTGCTGGACCAAGTACAAAGGATTTGACCCGGAAACAGGAGACTATGGATATCCTCCTTGTCGTTCATTTACTTTTGGAATGAATATAAGCTTCTAAATATCAATTGTATAAATCAAACATTATGTCTATTACCAACAATACTATCATAAAGCCATTCGCATCGCTCCTGATGGGAGTGGCATTGAGCCTCAGCTCTTGCTCCGATTTTCTGGATCAAACCAACGAAATGGCATTGACCCAAGAACAGGTGATGAAAGATGTCGACTTAATTGAAACGAGCATCAAGAGCATGTATAACAACTGGAAAGAGAACTATCGCGATGAAAACTGCTGGCTAACCCTGGTAGGTACTGATGAGATACAGTGCGGTGCACTCAATGCACTGAAAGAGGGTACTGCTGTCTCTGCCGCATGGGACTGGAACTGCGGCTACCTGAATTCCAATAACGAGAAGATCAAAAAACTTTGGGAAAGCCGTATGCAGGTGATTGCGGAAACTGCTAAGTTCATCAAGCCTATCATCGAACAGCAACCTGAGCAGGGAAGCCACATGGAAGAGCTGCTGGCTGAAATGTCTTTCATCCGAGGGTTCCTCAACTATCAATGCACCATGTTCTGGGGAAGAATCCCGGTCATCGATGGGAAAGGTGACTATGCCCGGAAAAGTGAAAAGGAGGTGTGGCAGTTTATCATCGATGATTTTACACGTGCCACAAAAGCCCCTGCCACGAACGAAGTGGGAAGAGCCAGCAAATGGGCCGGTTACGCCATGCTGGGTAAAGCCTATATGAGTGCACCCGAGGGTACCGGACTGAGAGATTTCCAAAAGGCAGCCGAGGCATACGGGGAGATTGTGAAGAGCGGAAAATTTGATCTGAGGGACAACTTTGCAGATCTCTTTGACTACACCAAACAGGTGACCGAGGAGGTGATCCTGGCTCACACCTTCTCGCCGGCCAGAGGCTATGCCAACCAGGTCCAGTTCCAAATAGGCAGCCGCGCCGCACAAAACTGGTTTACGGATGCATGCAGCTTTGCCGGATACGACAAGGCCGTCCCCACGCACTATGCGTACTCGCTCCAGTCGGAAGGCGGACTGTGGGAAGAGGGCGATACCCGCTATGCTGCTTCCTTGCGCACCGACTTCGCTTACAATGGTGTCACCCCCGACCTCTCCACGCTGGTTTGGGAAGGATTGGGCGACGACCACGATGAGCTGCTGCCACATATCAAGAAATACGAAGACCCCCGCACCGACGCCAATGCCGGTCTGAACATCAACAACATGTGGCTATCGGGTAAAGATATCCCTGTGATACGCTATGCCGATGTACTGCTCTCGTATGCCGAATGTCTGAACGAAATTGGCAAGCAGGATGATGCCTTGCCGTATGTGAACAAAGTTCGCGCCAGGGCCCACGTTGCAGCTTGGAGCCCCATGTCAAAGGAGGAGTTCCGCAAGGCGATGCTGGATGAACGGATGCGGGAACTGTTTGCCGAGAACTGGCGCAGATTCGACCTGATCCGCACCGGTACCTGGAAGGAACTGGTCTGCCGGCGCAACAAGTGGACCGCACGTTCTGTCGAAGCGGGTACATTCGTCGAGAGCAACAGGCTCTTCCCTATACCGCAGACGGAGCTGAACCAGAATACCGACATGCGGACAGAAAGTGGAGAAATGGATCAGAATGAAGGTTATTAACCCATTGTAATACAACATCACCATGAAGAAAACAATTATCCTGACGATGCTCATGATGGCTTGCGCCGCATGCTTTGCCTCCAGCCAGCCGCAGCGGCGAGAGATACGCATATCGACCGACAGAGTGGATTTGATCCTTGAAGTGGCCCCCGACCAGCGCCTCTATCAACTCTATCTCGGCGAACGACTTTCTGACACGTTCGACGTAGGGCTGTTACGTCGACCGGAATACATTTCGGCCAATGGCACGCTGGAGAAACGTGCACGTGAGGTCTATTCGTGCTCAGGTAACGAAGACTACTTCGAACCCGCACTGGGCATTGTGCATGCCGACGGCAACCGCTCGTCCTACCTGTTATTCCAGGGAGTAGAGCGACATGCCCTCGAAGGGGGAGAGGAGACCGTCATCCGCCTGGCTGATCACCAATATCCCGTCAAGGTCGATCTGCATTATGCAACCTACCCGAGGGAAAACGTCATCAAGGCTTGGTCGGTCATCTCACACCAAGAAAAAGAACCCATCTTGCTCACGAACCTCTATTCTACCATGCTCTACGTGGAGGCGTCAAAATACTACCTTACGGAATTTTCGAGCGACTGGGCCGAAGAGGTGCGCGAACAGACGCAGGAACTGACTTTTGGCAAAAAGATGGTCGATACCAAGCTGGGGTCGCGTGCCAACCTGTTCTGCCAACCTTTCTTCGAAATCGGCCTCAACCAGCCGGTGCAAGAACAGCAGGGAACCGTACTGATGGGAACCATAGCATGGACAGGCAACTGGCGATACACCCTTGAGGTAGATAACAACCATTTGCTGTGCGTCTTGCCTGGCATCAACCCCACCGCTTCCGATTATACGCTGAAGCCGCATACGGAGCTTGTTACGCCGGAGTTTATCTTTTCCATCTCCTTCGCCGGGAGAAGTCAGGCCTCGCGCGACTTCCACGACTGGGCCCGGCAATATCAGGTGAAAGACGGCATGGGGCCGCGTGTCACCCTGCTCAATAATTGGGAGAATACCTATTTCGACTTTGATGAGGCCAAGCTTGCGGAGTGCATGAAGGAGGCCCGCAAACTCGGAGTGGATCTCTTCCTCCTCGATGATGGCTGGTTTGGCAATGGAGACAACGCACGCCAAGGAGACAATGCCGGATTAGGTGACTGGGAGGTAAACCATCAGAAACTGCCCAACGGCATTCCTGGATTGGTTCAAACTGCCAAAGCAACAGGAGTAAAATTTGGCATCTGGATTGAACCGGAGATGATCAATCCACGTTCTGAACTGATGGCCAAACACCCGGAATGGGTCATCAGGCAACCCAATAGAGAGACCTATTATTATAGGAACCAGCTGGTGCTCGACCTGGCCAACCCCGAAGTGCAGGAGTATGTCTATCACGTGGTGGAAAACATCATGACTGAAAACCCCGAGGTGGCGTTCTTTAAATGGGACTGCAACGCCCCCATCACCAACATCTATTCTCCCTACGAAAAGAACCTGCAGGGGAACCTCTACATCGACCATGCCCGAGGAGTGATGGAGGTGATGAAACGTGTGGCAACCAAATATCCCGAAGTACCCATGATGCTATGTTCTGGTGGCGGAGGACGCTGCGACTACGAAGCACTGAAATACTTCACCGAGTTCTGGTGCTCAGACAATACTGACCCTGTGGAGCGCATCTTCATCCAATGGGGATTCTCTCAATTCTTCCCCGCAAAGACCATGTGCGCCCATGTAACCTCTTGGAACAAAAGCGCCTCCATCAAGTTTCGCACCGACGTGGCATCGATGTGCAAACTGGGATTCGACATCGGGCTGAAAGAGTTGTCTGACGACGAACTGGCCTATTGTAAGTCTGCGCTTGCCAATTGGAAACGGCTCCGTTCAGCCATTCTGGAGGGTGACCAATACCGGCTGGTCTCTCCCTACGAAACCAACCACATGGCTGTGAACTACGTATCGAAGGATCAATCTTTGGCTGTGCTGTTTGCCTACGACCTCCATCCGCGCTTCAGCGAAACGTTGCACAAGGTCTGCCTGCAGGGTCTCAACCCCAAAGCCATGTACAAAATCGAGGAAATCAATCGGATGCCAGGAACAAACTCCGACTTGCAGCTCAATGGCTTAGTGGTCAGTGGAGAATACCTGATGAAAGTGGGGCTCGATGCGTTGACATGCCAATCAATGAAATCGCGTGTCGTGACTTTTGTCCAGCAATAAAATGTTGATGGAATAGGGGTGGTGCCGCATCGTTCGCTGCTTTTATAGTGGAGGAAATAAGGTAGGGGGGTGTCAGAATAGCAGACACCTCCCTACCTTAGGGGCATTCAGCAGATGGCTCACTGGCTGGAGACGCTACGAGGCCATCTTCCGTTGTTTGCGGCCGCAATACCGGCGGCATTGCACGCAGATGTCATATCCCAGCATGGCGCCCAGCATGAAATCTTCCTCGGGTGTCAGTTGGTTCAGCGGTCGATGGACCAGCAGGCGGATGGCTTCGATGCATTCATCACATCCGAAATACAAGTTGATACGCTCACCGTCCACTGGTTGCACGATGAACTTGATGCGTTGGCTGGTCAAACGATTGACGGCAAAAGCTTCGTACCGCTTGTGGGTGGTGTACAGCACCATGCGGCGTACCCCTTTCTTGAACTCATAGACGTGGTTCAGAAAGACTTTGAGGTCGGCAGGATTCAGTTCCATATTCAGTCGGGAGTGGAGGGTGGATAGATAGCGTCGACAGTTGGGGCGGGAAGAACGTTCTGTCTCCCTCCCAACCATCGGCGGACGGTTTATGCCAAGGCGGCTTTCAGGCTATTCGTCCAGGAAGTCACACGTTCGTCGGTCTTCTCACTTTCGTTCATCTCATCAATGGCCAGTCCTACGAAGTGACCGTCAATGACCGAAACCGATGCCCCGTAGGTATACTCCGTATCCGGTACGGCACCCATGAAACGGCATCCGCTGCTTTTCAGCTGATCGTGCAGCAGGCCCATGCCGTCGCAAAACGTGTCGCCGTATGACTCCGAATCGCCACATCCGAACAAGGCGACGATTTTGTCCTTCAGGTTCGTGCTTTTCAACACTTGGATGCCATCGTACCAGTCGTCTTGCAACTCACCGTCTCCCCACGTCGATGTGCCTAAAAGCAAGGCATCATACGCTCCGACCAGGTCGGCGTTTATCTGGCTGACATCGTGTACATCTGCGGGTGCGATACCCAACTTTTCCGCAATCAGCTTCGCCACTGATGCGGTGGTTCCTGTGGTGGAACCGTAAAAAACTCCAATTTTTCCCATTTTTTATTCGTTCTAATTTGACATCGCAAAATTAACGCATCCCTATGGGCTGGGAAATACCTAAAAATGGTGGTTTTTACCATCGTCGGCCATCGTAGCTCAGGGCAGGTATGAACGAGGATAACGGGGAGTGAACGGTAGCTGAACAGACGCTACGGCTGTTGAACGCTTTTTGAACTCGAATGAAGGAGGCGGATAGTATCCTCCTGGGGCAGGTGCTTCGCACCGTCACTGACGATGGCGTGCGGCCGTCACTGACGACAAAGCACGGCCGTCACTGACGATGGCGTGCGGCCTACGATGAGGCCTGCCATCCGTTTCTTTTTCTACTTTTTGGACCTGTCCTTCCGTCTTTTTTCCGTTGTGCCTCCCATCATCCTCTAATCATCCTCTAATCATCCTCTAATCGTTCTCTAATGTTTCTCTAATCCCAGATTAGAGAATGATTAGAGGCACTTGGGAGGCACTTGGGAGGCATATTAGAGGATCATTAGAGCCACGACCCTGTCAGCGTCTCCCGCCGTACCTGCTGAAGGACCCTACAAAGATACGGAGTAGGTCGGAGAGGGCGATGCGATTCTCTACGATTTTCTGCGATGCGAGGACGTTTCGGATCGCTCCTGTAGCGAAACGGCTTATCCCGTGGCGGTCTTCAGATGCTTCGCTGTCGCTCAGGATGGCAGGGGGGAAGCTCATTTCGAAACAGGCAATCACTCCATTCGCCGGCGCAGGGCACGGGTCTGCTGTTCCGTCTCGTAGGCGTTTTGGTGCGTCTTGTCCCGGCGCAGGAACTCCTGACGGCGGAGGGAGTCGGCCTGTCTCTGCTCCTGGATGTAGCGGGCGAAGTCGGTCGCCGGCATCTCCTTGGCCGGCCCGTCTTGCGGGTGACGGCCGGGAGCGGGAGACGCTTGCCGCAGGCTGTCGGGGAGGGTGGCGGAAGCGGGGAAGCCAGTTGGCCGGGCGGCGACGGTGGCCGGCCGTGTGTAGGTAGGGAACTTCAGGCTGTCGGCCAGCGTGGGCAGGTAGGAGGCGTAGGTTTTCCAGGCCGTGGCATACTTCCGGTTGCGGCGGATGGCCCGTCCGCGTTTGGTGAGGCTCTCGAAGAGCAGGCGGTCGGCATCGAAGCTTGCGCCCAGCCCCGTGCCGGCCGAAGCCTTGCGCTCGAAGGGACGGAGCGTCCAGTGTATTTCCCATTTCTTGGTGGTGTAGGGCAGTACGTCGTAGATGGGGTCTTCGCCGAAGCGGGTCCAGATGGTATAGGGTTCGGCACGCACGTAGCTCTCGGGCCGGTTGACTTTGGCCGTATCGGTCAGCGAGCGCGGCATACGCAGGTCGCTCTTGAACTTCATGAAGTTTTTGTCAATGGGGGCTTCTTTCAGTTTCCGGTATTCGTTGTCGGTGGGGGGAGCGAAATCGAACCGTATCATCTTGACGGCATCGGTGTTGAGCTGTAGTTCACCCTTCGGCTGTTGGGCGTAGGCCGGCAGACATCCCGCCAGTACGAGCAGGAGCAGTGTCCGATGGGCGGACAATGGCGTGAGGAGGCCGCCGAAGCGGGAGGCAGATGGATGCATGGTGGCTCAGATTCCTTTGACACGTCCGCCCTGCATCCAGCATTTCTGGTAGTAAGGTTCCGTCAGCCTGCTGACGATGACCCCCCGGCTGGTACTGGCGTGGATAAATTTGTTCTGTTTCAGATAGATGCCCACATGGGTGGCGGTGCGCCGGTTTCTGCCGTTGTGGAAGAAGACCAGGTCTCCTTCACGCAAGTGGCTTTTGCCTACCTTGTAGCAGTTGCCGGTGCGTTGGTCGTCCGAGTTGCGCTCCAGCTTTTTGTGGTAGACGTTCTTGTAGATGACGCTCACCAGTCCCGAGCAGTCCACTCCCCTCCGGTCGTGTCCGCCGGCACGGTAGGGGACCCCTATCCAGTTGGCGGCTTCTATGTAGAGGCGGTGGTTGTCTTGGGCGGCAATGTCGGTGTCTAAGCGGACAGCGGCTTTGGCCAGTTGCCTGAAATCTGCATGGGGCGTGCGGGTGGCGCACGAAGAAAATAGCAGGGTGAGCAGTAGCAGGAGGCCGGCGGCGATGTTCTTGTTGTGGCGCATGGGTGGTCGTTTTATTCTATCGGTGGCAAATGTACGCACTTCGTGTCGGAAAGTCGTGGTGCGTTTCCCCAATAATTGATAATCCTTGCAAACGAACGTGAAGGGGAGAGGCTGCCCGAGCATCTTAGCGGACAGAGGATACTCGGACAGCCTCGGGGGGAAGTGTCAGTTAGAGGTCATGCTGACCTCGATGCTGTTCTGATGTCCGAAGAAGGTCCGGGCAAACTCCCGCAGGTCTTGAGCACTGATGGCGTTGACGGTCTGCACGTAGTCCGTCACTCCGTCTACGCCGGTCCAGTAGAAGTGGTACAGCTGCCCCATCCAGTAACTGTTCTCTTTCTGGTCCTGTTGGTACTTCTTCAGCAGGTATTCCTTCATTTTCTGGAGGTTTTCGGCTTTCGGTCCGTCAGCCGCCAGCTGCCGGATGCCCTCGTCAATGAGTTTCACCATTTCGGTGCGGCGTTTCGGGTCGGTGTCGAAGTAGATCTGGAGCATGGCCTGCGAGGTGGGATATTTGTTCAGCTCGCCGTGCACTCTGACACCGTACGTGCCGCCTGCCTCCTCGCGCACGGTCTCTGTGTATTCCATGTCGAGGAGTTGCGCCATCATGCTGGTCAGGAGGTGGTTGCGCAAGGTGTAGTCGGTGTCGGCCCACTTCAGCAGCAGTTCGCTGGCCTTGGCGGTCTCTAACTGCTTCTGGAACACGTTGCTGTAGGTGCCTTTGCGCAGCGGCAGCACGTCTGCGAAGGTCTCCTTCCGTCTGGTGGAGGGCAGTGCGCCGAGGTATTGCTCCAGGAGCGGCCCGGCGGTGGCGAGGTCCATGTTGCCCACCAGCACGAAGGTGAAGTCGGAAGCGTCGGCAAAGCGGTCCTGGTACAGCTGGAGGATGTGCCCGTAGTCCAACCGGTCCACATCGGCGGCCTTCATCCGCACGGTGCGGGGATTGTCACCATACAACGCCCGGCTGATGGAGTCGCTGAAAGCGACATCGGGATTGGCCTCCATGTTCTCCAGCTGTGCCTTGAGGCGTGTGCGGTAAGAGGCGAAGGCCTCGTCGTCACGCCGGGGGGCGGTGAAGGAAAGGTAGGTGAGCTGGAGCATCGTTTCGAGATCCTTGGGCGAGCAGGAGCCGTTGACGGCTTCCGTGAGCTGACGGACGGAGGCGGTGGCCGAGGCTATCTTGCCCGACAGCACTTTCTGCAGGTCGATGGCATTGAAGTTGCCCAGTCCGCCCAGTCCGATGATGGCGTTGAGCTCTTTGTATTGGAGTGCCTCCGTCTCGCTGAAGACCGAGGTACCGCCGTTGCTGAACGCGTTCATCCGGATTTCGTCGGCCTTGAAGTCGGTAGGCTTGACAATGACGCGCACTCCGTTGCTCAGGGTGAGCACGGTGGAGCCGAACACGCCTGCCTCGGTCTTCACGGTCTTGCCGCCCTGCGGCAGCTCTTGCAGCAGCGGCTCGTCGGACACTTGGTCTACGTAGGCTTCCAGCGGCTCACTCTTGACTTGTGCTATCAGCCGCGTCACGTCCGCTTCGGTGGGGAGGACCAGGCCTTCCTTCTCGGGACAGAGGATGGCGACGGCCATGTTCTCATCGCCAATCAGCTGGCGGAAGAAGGCGTTGACCTGTTCCAGCGGGATGGCCGGCACTATCTGGCTGACGATGCCGAACTCCTGCTCGATGCTAGGGAGGGGCTCGCCGTCAATGAAGTGGGACACGCATTGGCTCACGTAGTGGCTGTTCTTCATGGTGTTCCGCTCGTTGTAGGCGGTTTCGATGCTGCGCAGGTAGTCTGCTTTGGCCCGTTCGTATTCGCTGGAGGTGAAGCCGTATTGCCGGGCGCGCAACACTTCGCGGTAGAGGGCGGAGAAGGCGGTGCCGAAACCGTCCTCGCGGCAAGCGGCATAGCCGATGAAGGCGGCCTTGGTCTTCGAGAGGATGAAGTCGCCTTCGCCCACACCGGCCCCGATGAACGGCGGGTCGGCCCGTTGCGTTAGCTCGTCTAAGCGGGTGTTCAGCATCAGTTCGACGAGGGAGGTCATGAATTGGTAGGCCAGGTAGCCGACGTTCTTCTTGCCCTCGGCAGGGTACGCGTCGTGCTTGTGCATGAGCAGGAGCTGCATTACCTGTTGCTCCTTGTCAGACGCGATGGCGATGAGCGGTTCCTTGTTGTCGGGCACGGGGAAGTACGTGCGGGGTGCGGCGGGTTCGGGCATACGGATGGGGCCGAACACTTCCTTTATCTTGCGCTCGATGCTGTCGGGGTCAATGTCGCCCACCACAATGATGCCCTGCAGGTCGGGGCGGTACCACTTCTCGTAGTAGTCGCGCAGGGCTTGGTAGGGGAAGTGGTCCACCACCTCCATGGTGCCGATGGGCAGGCGGTAGGCATACTTGCTGTCTTTGAAGAGCACGGGGAACACTTTTTCGTACATGCGCATCATGGCTCCCATGCTGGTGCGCCACTCCTCGTGGATGACGCCGCGCTCCTTGTCAATCTCCTTCGGGTCGAGGGTCAGGGCGTCGGCCCAGTCGTGCAGGATGAGTAGGCAGGAGTCGATGATGCCGTCGCGCAGCACGGGCACATTGGAGATGTTGTACACGGTCTCGTCAATGGAGGTATAGGCGTTCAGGTTGGCCCCGAACTTGACACCGATAGACTCCAGATAGGTGCGCAGGCTGTTGCCGGGGAAGTGCTCGGTGCCGTTGAAGCACATGTGCTCCAGGAAGTGGGCCAGTCCGCGCTGGTGGTCTTCCTCCAGGATGGAGCCTACTTTCTGGGCGATGTAGAAGTCGGCCTGGCGGGCCGGCAGTGCGTTGTGGCGGATATAATAGGTCAGCCCGTTGTCCAGGTGTCCTATCCGTACGTCGGGGTCGGTGGGGACAGGCTGTAGGGGCTGGGCCACAACCGTAGCGGTGGCGCAGATGACGGCCAGCGCTACGGTAAGTTTTCGCAGAAAACGTCTCATGATGGGTAAGGGTTATAATACAGGTACGAGGTCGGAGCAAACGTTGGGGGCTGCCGTCAGGCCAGGAGGCCTTTGGCCGACAGGTAACGTTCTGCCTCGATGGCAGCCTTACAGCCACTGCCTGCGGCAGTGATGGCCTGGCGGTAGTGCGGGTCGGCCACGTCGCCGGCGGCAAACACGCCGGGGATGCCGGTACGCGGAGTGCCCTCCTCGGTGAGGATATAGCCGGTAGCGTCGGTCTTGACCCACGGACGGAAGATGCCGGAGTTGGGCTGGTGGCCGATGGCCAGGAAGAAACCGTCGATGGCCACATCGTAGCGTTCTTCGTCGGGCTCGCCCATGCGTTTCACCACGTGCATGCCTTCCACGCCGTTGTCACCATACAGGCCTACGGCATTGTGCTCGAACAGCACCTGGATGTGGGGATGGTTCATGACCCGTTCCTGCATGATTTTGGAGGCTCTCAAGAACGGTTTGCGGACCACGAGATAGACCTTAGCGGCCAGTCCGGCCAGGTAGATGGCCTCTTCGCACGCCGTGTCACCGCCGCCCACTACGGCCACCACTTTCTTGCGGTAGAAGAATCCGTCGCAGGTGGCACAGGCGCTGACTCCCATGCCGGCGTATTTCTTCTCGTCTTCCAGACCGAGGTATTTGGCGGTGGCTCCGGTAGAGATGATGACCGTGTCGGCTGTGATTTCCTTTTCGTCGTCAATGAGGAACGAGTAGGGAGCTTGGCTGAGGTCGGCTTTGGTGACAATACCACTGCGGATGTCGGCTCCGAAGCGTTCGGCCTGTTTGCGGAGGTCATCCATCAGCACAGGGCCGGTCACGCCTTCCGGATAGCCGGGAAAGTTTTCCACTTCGGTGGTGATGGTGAGCTGTCCGCCCGGCTGGATGCCTTCGTAGAGCACAGGGGCGATGTTGGCACGTCCGGTATAGATGGCGGCGGTGAAGCCGGCTGGGCCCGATCCGATAATCAGGCATTTTACATGTTCTTTTTCCATGATGGTAGAGTTTTTGAGTTTTATAATCTTATGTTTTTATGCTTTGTTTATTATTTCCCTTGTCATCCTGAGCGTCAGCGAAGGATCTGTCCATACAGCGCAGCCGAAACCGGTGGCGGTTTACAGATGTTTCGCTTCGCTCAACATGACAGGAGGGAGAGAAGGAATCAGTGATTCTTCATTCATCATTTTTCATTCATCATTTGTTGTCAGGTCGATGAGTTCCACACCGGGGTAGCGGGTAGGGTCGAACCGGAAGGCCGAGATGTCTTGCCGCTGGCCGGTCAGGTAGGAGCGTATTCGGAAGGTCTGGCGGCTGCCGTCGGCCAGTGCAAGGGCGATGGAGGCCGGTTGTCCGTCGGCCGTCACCTGGAGGGTGATGGAGGCAAGGTCCGAGCTCCCTTTGGGGGTCAGGACGACCTCTTGCACCGTTTTGCCGCCCACGGTCTTCGTGCCGGTATAGGTTCCGTTGAACAAGTCGTCATAACGGTTGACCCACGCATACGGGTGTACGGCGTTCAGCTCTTCGGCAGAGGGGGTGGTGAGGGTGACTTCCTGGTTGGACTTGACGTAGCTCCACTGGTGGTGTCCGTCGTACCAGCTGATGATGTCGCCGCAGTCGATGACGAAGCATTCGCCTTGCAGCAGCAGCGTGCCTTGGGTGCTGCCCTCGAACCGTATGTTCACCGAAGCGGCTTTCCGGTAGTGGGCAGCCGTCTTGTCGAGCAGTGCTTTGGCCTGCCGGTCGGTCTGTCCGAAGGCAGTGCCGGCGGTTGCCAGCAGCAGGAGAAACAGGATAAGTTGTCTTTTCATGGGCAATGATCATTTAAATGTTGTCGGATGTTGGTTGGGGGGGGAGGGTCAGTCGTTACTGAGGCTCTTCATGCGCATGTCCAGGTCGTTTTCGTCCATACAGAGCACCTCGCGGGCCTTGCTGCCGTTGGAGGGGCCTACGATGCCCGCACGTTCCAGCTGGTCCATGATGCGTCCCGCCCGGTTATAGCCGATGGAGAACTTGCGCTGTATCAGCGAGGTGGAGCCCTGCTGGTGGTAGATGAGCAGGCGGGCGGCCTCTTCAAACAGCGGGTCGAGGCGGTTCATGTCCACATCGGCGGCCCCGCCGTCCGGCTCGGCGTTCGGGTCGGTGTATTCGGGCAGCAGGAAGGCGGTGGGATAGCCTTGCTGACGGCTGATGAAATCGGCGACCCGTTCCACCTCGGGGGTGTCTACAAAGGCGCATTGCACGCGCACCGGGTCGTTGCCTTGCAGGTAGAGCAGGTCTCCCTTGCCGATGAGCTGCTGTGCGCCGGGACGGTCCAAGATGGTGCGCGAGTCCATCATGGAGGCCACGCGGAAGGCCACGCGGGCCGGGAAGTTGGCCTTGATGGTACCGGTGATGATGTTGGTGGTGGGTCGCTGGGTGGCGATGATGGCATGGATGCCCACCGCGCGTGCCAGCTGGGCGATGCGGCAGATGGGGAGTTCCACCTCTTTGCCGGCCGTCATGATGAGGTCGCCGAACTCGTCGATGATGATGACGATGTAGGGCATGAAGTGATGTCCCTTCTCGGGGTTGAGCTGGCGGCCGATGAACTTGGCGTTATACTCCTTGATGTTGCGGCAGCCGGCCTTGCGGAGCAGGTCGTAGCGGGTGTCCATCTCCACGCAGAGCGAGTTGAGGGTCTGCACCACCTTGGTGACATCGGTGATGATGGCATCCTCGCCGTCGGGCAGCTTGGCCAGGAAATGCCGTTCGATGGGGGCATAGATGGCAAATTCCACCTTCTTCGGGTCGATGATGACGAACTTCAGTTCGCTGGGGTGCTTCTTGTAGAGCAGGGAGGTGACGATGGCGTTCAGCCCTACAGACTTTCCTTGTCCGGTGGCACCGGCCACCAGCATGTGGGGGGCTTTGGCCAGGTCGACCATAAAGATTTCGTTGGTGATGGTCTTGCCCAGGGCGACGGGCAGCTCGAAGGTGCTCTCCTGGAATTTCTTGCTGGCCAGGATGTTGCTCATGGGCACGATGCGCGGATTGGCGTTGGGCACCTCGATACCGATGGTTCCCTTGCCGGGGATGGGGGCGATGATGCGGATGCCCAGTGCCGACAGGCTCAGTGCGATGTCGTCTTCCAGGTTACGGATTTTGGAGATGCGCACTCCCTCGGCCGGTGTAATCTCGTACAGGGTGATGGTGGGCCCCACGCTGGCCTTGATGGAGCTGATTTCGATGCCGAAGCTGCGCAATACCTGGATGATGCGGTTCTTGTTGGCCGTCTGTTCCTCCATGTCGATGGAGGGGCCTTCCTCATTGTACGTGTTCAGCAGGTCGAGGGTCGGAAAACGGTAGTTCTCCAGGTCCAGCCGCGGGTTGTATGGCTGTGCCAGTGTGCCGCGCTGCTCGCTCTCTTCAGGAACGGGGCTGCTGATCTCGAAGTCCGGCTCCGGGTCGTTGTCCGGTTCAGCCGTTACCTTTTTTTTTTCAAGGCTTTCTGCCACTGGGGCAGGCGGCACATCGTCAATGGGCAGCTCAATGGCCTGAAAGGCGGTTTCGTCGGGCGTAGCCTCTTCCTGTGCTATGGCCTCTTCCGGTTTGTAGGCAGGCATGTCGGCTGCATCAGTGGCCATCGGCGCCTCGCCGGAAGGTTCCGGTTCGGGTTGGGCGGTTGCCTTGGGTGGAGAGGCCGGTGTCTCCTCGGTCTGGGTGACGGTGGCTTTCCGGCGGCCAGGACGCAGGCATTTGCGCACGACATCCATGGTGGAGCGCGAGAAGAACACCCCCATCAGGATGGCCGTCACCAACAGTATCAGCACCAGTCCCGGCGCGCCTACCTGCGAGCAGGCCCACTGGCTGAGGTTGTAGCCGTGCAGGCCGCCCGGATAGATGAACGAGTCGGCGAACACTCCGCCGAACACGAAGCCCAATGTGACGGACAGCCAAATCATCGTTACCGTACAGCCTACAAACCATTTCCAGAGCACGAAGTGGTAGGCTTTCATCAGCTGCATGCCAGCCACAATGAAGAAGACCACGATGAGGAAGGCCGCGATGCCGAAACAGTCGTTGATGAGGAACTGCGCGATTTGTGCGCCGCGTGCGCCGGTATAGTTCTGGATGTGGTTGCCCGTTTCCAGCAGTTCGCCCGGTTGGGGATGGGCCAGCAGGCTCTGGTCGTTTCCGCCGGTGAAGAAGAACGAGCTGAAGGCCAGCAGCATAAAGATGCCGAAAATGACGCACAGCAACCCGATGATGAAGTGGGTGGTCTCGCCTTTCAGCAAGGTGATGACCTTGCCGGAAGGCAGCTGGAAGGGTTCTTTGGAGGATTTCTGCTCTTTGTTGACAGTCTTTTTATTGGACATTTTCATGATTGTTTGTTTCTTGAGGTTGGGTTTCTTCACGCAAATGTACGAATAAAACTATAACTGAGAAATTTTTTTCATACCTTTGCACCGTAATTCAAATGAATAATGGAAAAGAATACACCGATTATCTTTGATAAAAATACGGTCGAGTTTGTGACGGTAGCGGCTGAGTTCTGCGGGTTTGTAGAGCGTGCGCCGCAGGTGTCCCGCCGCAAGTTTGTGGATACGGCCCTCAAGCTGTTGCCGCTGCTCTACCTGAAGGCGTCGCTGCTGCCTGCCGGCGATCGGATGGACGACTTCGACCCGGAGACGTTTGTCACCGAAGGCGATTATGAGCGGGTGCGGGCGGGTGTTGCGGGCGTGTTGCGCGACCAGGACGACTATCTGGATGTGTTTCTCGAAGACATGGCCTACAGCGATACGCCCATCCGGCAGACGGTGTCCGAAAACATGGCGGACATCTACCAGTGCCTGAAGGATTTTGTCTGTGTCTATCAGATAGGGCTGGACCGCTCGATGAACGACGCCCTGCTGGCGTGTGAAGAGCGTTTCAAGGAATACTGGGGGCAGCTGCTGCTGAACGCCATGCGGGCCCTGCACGATGTGAGGTATCACGCGTCGGGCGAGGAGACCGCTGAAGACGAGGAGGAGTCTGCCGGTTGGCTGGAAGACCGGCCTACGGAGGAGGAATTGTATGAAGGACTGGACCTGGGCGAGGACGAGGCAGACGAGTCCGGCGAACGGTGGGAATAACAGGCGGAATACATGGTGACGTTACAGAACAAAATAGCGAAACAAACAGTGGCCGACATGCCGAAGGAGGCATTTGCCGGCCGCATTTTCGTTATACATACAGAAGAGGAGGCCCGCAAGGCGGTGGAGTACCTCAATACATTTTCGGTGGTAGGGGTGGATACGGAGACGCGCCCTTCCTTCAAGAAGGGGCAGACACACAAGGTGGCGCTCTTGCAGGTGTCTACGGCAGACACCTGTTTCCTGTTCCGACTGAATCGTGTAGGGCTGCCCGATTTCTTGGAAGAGTTCCTGCAGAACGATGTGCTGAAGATAGGCCTCTCTCTGAAAGATGATTTTGCGGCTATGCGCAAGCGCAACGACGGCGATCCCCGCAACGGCAACTGGATAGAGTTGCAGGACTATGTGATGACGTTCGGCATCGAGGAGAAAAGCCTCCAGAAGATTTTCGCCCTGCTTTTCGGCAAGAAAATCTCGAAGGCGCAGCGGCTCTCCAACTGGGAGGCCGACACCCTGACCGAGGCGCAATGCCTGTATGCGGCGACCGACGCGTGGGCGTGCGTGGAAATCTATAATTATCTGGAACAGCTCCGGGCGACGGGTGACTATCGTACGGAACGATTGGTGGAAGTTGAAACAAAAAAAGAAGAATAGCATAACGTATGGTCTATAAGAAAGTATATCTGAAACCCGGTAAGGAGGAATCGTTGAAACGTTTCCATCCGTGGGTGTTCTCCGGTGCCATCGCCCGGGTGGAGGCCAATCCTGAAGAGGGGGAGGTGGTCGATGTGTTCACCTCGAAAAATGAGTTTATCGCCCGCGGTCATTACCAGGTGGGCAGCATCGTGGTGCGGGTACTGACCTTCCGCGACGAGCCTATCGACAAGGCGTTCTGGGTACACCGCTTGGAGGTGGCCAAGGATTTGCGCAAGAGCCTGGGGCTGATTGGAAATCCCGACAACAACACGTACCGTCTGGTGCATGGCGAAGGCGACAGCCTGCCGGGGCTGGTGGTGGATGTGTATGACCATACAGCCGTGATGCAGGCCCATTCGGCAGGAATGCACGTCGACCGCATGCACGTGGCCGAGGCGTTGCAGGAAGTGATGGGCGATGTGGTGCGGAACATCTATTACAAGTCGGAAACCACCTTGCCTTTCAAGGCCGACCTGCTGGCGCGTGAGAACGGGTTCCTGCTGGGCGGAAGCCCCGAAAACGTGGCGATGGAAAATGGGCTGAAGTTTCATGTGGACTGGCTCAAGGGGCAGAAGACCGGTTTCTTTGTGGACCAGCGGGAGAACCGCCGGCTGCTGGAACGTTATGCCCAGGGGCGCAGCGTGCTCAACATGTTCTGCTATACCGGCGGCTTTTCATTCTATGCCATGCGCGGGGGCGCGCGGCTGGTCCACTCGGTAGACAGCTCGGCCAAGGCCATTGAGCTCACCAACGAGAATGTGCGCCTTAACTTCGCCGACGACAGCCGCCACCAGGCCTATGCGGAGGATGCCTTCAAGTACCTCGACCGCATGGGCGACCAGTATGACCTGATTATTCTGGACCCGCCGGCCTTCGCCAAGCACCGCGATGCCTTGCGCAATGCCCTGCGGGGCTACACCAAACTCAATGCGAAAGCATTCGAGAAGATCCGTCCGGGGGGGATCCTGTTCACCTTCTCCTGCTCGCAGGTGGTGAACAAGGAAAACTTCCGCAACGCCGTGTTTACAGCCGCCACCCAAAGCGGCCGCAATGTGCGCATCCTGCACCAGCTGACGCAGCCCGGAGACCACCCTGTGAATATCTATCATCCCGAAGGCGAGTACCTGAAGGGGCTGGTGTTGTACGTAGAATAGGCCGGTCATGATGGAACTTGAAAAACTGTTGGCCCATTTGGGCATCGGGCAGCTGAATCCCATGCAGGAGGCGGCCTGGCACACCTTCCGTCAGGCTACGGACGTGGTCTTGCTGTCGCCCACCGGTTCGGGCAAGACGCTGGCCTACCTCTTGCCGCTGCTCGACCTGCTGCGTGAAGGGCAGCCGGGTGTGCAGGCCGTGGTGCTGGTCCCTTCGCGCGAGCTGGCGCTCCAGACCGAGCAGGTCTTCAAGTCGCTGGGGACCGCCTTCCGTGTGATGAGCTGTTATGGAGGCCGTCCGGCCATGGACGAACACCGCGCCATGAAGGCGGTACAGCCGTCGGTCATCATCGGCACGCCGGGACGCATGAACGACCACTTGTCCAAGCAGAACTTCGACGCTTCGACCGTCGCCACGCTGGTGATTGACGAGTTCGACAAAAGTCTGGAGTTCGGTTTCCAGGAAGAGATGGCGCAGGTCATCGGCCAGTTGCCCCGCTTGCGGCGGCGTTTCCTGCTGTCGGCCACCGATGCCGAGGAAATTCCCCGCTTCACAGGCTTGGAGCGTACCGTGAAGTTGGATTATTCCGCTCCCGAGTCGTCCGTGTCCGACCGCCTGCATATATATAAGGTAGCGTCGCCGGTCAAGGACAAGCTCGAAACCCTCTACCGCCTGCTGTGTGTGCTGGGCAACGAGTCGACCTTGGTCTTCTGCAACCACCGGGAGAGTGTGGAGCGCGTAGGGGCCTACCTGCATTCGATGAAGGTGCCTTGCGAGGCGTTTCATGGCGGCATGGAGCAAGAGGTGCGTGAACGCGCGCTCTACAAGTTCCGCAACGGCAGCTGTCCGGTATTCGTGTCGACCGACCTGGCGGCACGCGGGCTCGATATTCCGGCCATCCGGAACGTGATACACTACCATCTGCCGGTGGCCGAAGACGGCTTCGTACACCGCAACGGACGCACCGCCCGCTGGGAGGCCGACGGGAATGCGTACGTCATCCTGCACCCTGAGGAACGCTTGCCCCACTACCTGCCCGACGAGCTGACTCCCTTCCCGTTGCCCGAAACGGTGCCAGCGCCTCCGGTGCCCGAATATGTCACCTTGTATATCGGCAAAGGCAAGAAAGACAAAATCAACAAGGTGGACATCGTGGGCTTCCTGTCGAAAAAAGGCGGGTTGGGCCGTGACGAGGTGGGCCGGGTGGACGTGAAGGACCATCATGCCTTTGCCGCCATCCTGCGCAAGAAGTGCCGCCAGACCCTGCAACTCATCCGGAACGAGAAGATAAAGGGCGTCAAGGTGCTGGTGGAATTGGCAAAATGACAAAAGGCGGTTTTATGCGTGTCATTCTGAAAGATGTAACCGCTGGATTTTCGTCCGGATGATAGTAAATATAGGCCTTTCCTATAAAATTATCAGGAAACCTTTGGGCGGGAAAAAAATAATAGTTACTTTCGCAGCCATTAAGAATGATTAATGTTTAACCCAAACAAACTTCCAAATGAAAAAATATAATTTTAATGCGGGACCGTCTATCCTGCCGCGCGAGGTAATCGAAAAAACAGCTCAGGCAATTCTTGACTTTGACAATTCAGGCCTTTCGTTGATGGAAATCAGTCACCGTGCTAAAAATTTCCAGCCGGTCATTGATGAGGCTGTTGCTCTTTTCAAAGAAATCCTGAACATCCCCGAAGGCTATTCCGTGTTGTTCCTGGGTGGCGGAGCAAGTCTGGAGTTCTGTATGGTTCCTTATAACTTCCTCGAAAAGAAGGCCGCCTACCTGAACACCGGCACATGGGCCAAGAAAGCCTTGAAAGAGGCCAAGGCCTTCGGCGAGGCGGTGGAAGTCGCTTCTTCTGAAAAGGACAACTTTACATATATTCCGAAAGATTATACCATTCCGGCCGATGTGGACTATTTCCACATCACCACCAACAATACCATCTACGGTACCGAGATCCACCAGGATCTGGAGGTGGATGTGCCGATGGTGGCCGATATGTCTTCCGACATTTTCTCACGTCCGGTGGATGTGTCCAAATACATCTGTATCTACGGCGGTGCCCAGAAGAACCTGGCTCCGGCAGGTGTGACGTTTGTCATTGTCAAAAACGAGGCCTTGGGCCAGGTGAGCCGCCATATCCCCACCATGCTCAACTACCAGACCCACGTAGACAAGGGCTCCATGTTCAACACTCCTCCTGTAGTGCCCATCTTCGCCGCCTTGCAGACCCTCCGCTGGATCAAGGAACAAGGAGGCGTGGAGGAGATGCAGCGCCGCGCCAAGCAGCGTGCCGACCTGCTCTATGCCGAGATTGACCGCAACAAGCTGTTCCGTGGCACGGTGAGCTGTCCCGAAGACCGTTCGTACATGAACATCTGCTTCGTGATGGCCGACGAGTACAAGGAGCTGGAGGCCGACTTCCTCAAGTTCGCTACCGAGAAGGGGATGGTGGGTATCAAAGGCCACCGCTCGGTGGGCGGTTTCCGCGCTTCCTGCTACAACGCCATGCCGCTCGAAGGCGTGCAGGCACTGGTAGACTGCATGCAGGAATTTGAGAAAATGCACTGATTCTGTTGAAAGCTTAAAAAGAAACATCCTATGAAAGTCCTTATAGTCACAGAGAAACCGTTTGCCAAAGTGGCGGTCGACGGTATCCGTAAAGAAATTGAAGCAGCCGGTTACGAACTGGCACTGCTGGAGAAATACACCTCCAAGGAACAGCTGCTGGAGGCGGTGAAAGACGTGAACGCCATTATCATCCGCAGTGATGTGATTGATGCCGACGTGTTCGACGCCGCTCCCGAGCTGAAGATTGTGGTGCGCGCCGGTGCCGGCTATGACAACGTAGACCTGGCTGCCGCCACCGCGCACGGAGTGTGCGTGATGAATACGCCGGGACAGAATGCCAACGCGGTAGCCGAGCTGGCCATCGGCCTGATGATTATGGCCGTGCGCAGCTTCTACGACGGCAAGGCCGGCACCGAGCTGAAAGGCAAGAAGCTGGGTATCCATGCCTATGGCAACGTGGGCCGCAACGTGGCGCGCATCGCCAAGGGATTGGGCATGGACATCTATGCCTACGACGCTTATTGCCCTCAGGAGGTGATGGTGGCAGAAGGCATCCGTCCGGTGGCTTCGGCCGAAGAGCTGTACGCCACCTGCAACATTGTGTCGCTGCACATCCCGTCGACTCCCGCCACCAAGAACTCCATCGACTACGAACTGCTGGAGCGTATGCCGAAGAACGGCATGCTGGTGAACACGGCCCGCAAGGAAGTGGTCAACGAGGCCGACCTCATCCGCATCATGGAAGACCGTCCGGACCTGAAATACGTGACCGACATCAAGCCGGCCCATCACGATGAGTTCGTGGAGACGTTCCCTGGCCGTTACTTCTCTACGCCCAAGAAGATGGGGGCACAGACCGCCGAGGCCAACATCAACGCCGGCATCGCCGCCGCCAAGCAGATTGTGGGCTTCCTGAAAGACGGTTGTGACAAGTTCCGCGTCAACAAATAACGATTGCTCGCCCTGCATCCCTAACTTCCTAACTTTGATATCATGGCAGTAATCAAACCCTTCAAGGGCATACGCCCGCCGCAAGACCTCGTGGAGCAGGTGGCTTCGCGTCCTTACGATGTGCTCAATTCGGACGAGGCACGTGCCGAAGCGAAAGGCAATGAGAAATCGCTCTACCATATCATCAAGCCCGAAATAGACTTTCCCGAAGGGACGGACGAGCACGACCCCCGCGTCTATCAGAAAGCGGCCGATAATTTCCGCCTCTTCCAGGAGAAGGGCTGGCTGGTGCAGGACCCGAAGGAATGCTATTACGTCTATGCCCAGACCATGAACGGCAAGACGCAGTACGGCCTGGTGGTGGGAGCCTACGTGCCCGACTACATGAACGGAGTCATCAAGAAGCATGAGCTGACCCGTCGCGACAAGGAGGAAGACCGCATGAAGCACGTCCGCGTGAACAATGCCAACATCGAGCCGGTGTTCTTTGCCTATCCCGACCGTGAGGATCTCGATGCGCTGGTGCGTAAATATGCGGCACAGCCCCCCGTCTATCACTTTGTGGCCCCGGGCGATGGCTTCGGACACACGTTCTGGATCATTGATGACGATACCGACATTGCCGCCGTCACCGCCGCCTTTGCCGACCTGCCGGCCCTGTACATCGCCGACGGCCACCACCGCAGTGCGGCAGCCGCCTTGGTGGGGGCCGAGAAAGCTCGGCAGAACCCCGCTCATACCGGTGAGGAGGAATATAACTATTTCATGGCAGTCTGCTTCCCCGCCTCGCAGCTGACGATTATCGACTACAACCGGGTGGTGAAAGACCTGAACGGACTGACCGACGAGGCCTTCATCGAGGCGTTGAAAGACCGCTTCGAGGTGGAGGAGAAAGGGACGGACGAATACCGTCCGTCGGCCCTCCACAACTTCTCGCTCTATCTGGGAGGACGCTGGTACAGCCTCACGGCCAAGCCGGGCACGTATGATGACCACGATCCCATCGGGGTGCTCGACGTGACCATCTCTTCCCGCTATATCCTCGACGAGCTGTTGGGCATCAAAGACCTGCGCTCGGACAAGCGCATCGACTTCGTCGGCGGCATCCGTGGCCTGGGCGAGCTCAAGAAGCGGGTGGACAGCGGCGAGATGAAGGTGGCTCTGGCCCTCTATCCGGTGTCGATGCAGCAGCTGATGGACATTGCCGACAGCGGCAACATCATGCCGCCCAAGACCACTTGGTTCGAGCCGAAACTCCGTTCCGGTCTGGTCATCCACAAGCTGGATGACTGAGTCCGGTCTCCTCTGGGGGTGTGTCAAAACTCAACGGCACACCCTCTTTTTTTATCCCTATGGATTCTCGCGGTTTCCTTCGTTTATTCCGGAGAAAATTCGTAAGTTTGCGGCATTAAAAAGAAGGACGTGTCATGGCCAATACAACAATGAAAGGTTTTGCGTACGGTGCGCTTGCCGCCGCCAGCTATGGGGTGAATCCGCTGTTCACGCTGCCGTTGTATGCGCGTGAGGGAATGATGTCCGACTCCGTACTGTTCTACCGCTACGGCTTGGCGGTCGTCCTGCTGGCGGCGCTCATGAGGCTGAAGGGCATTCCGTTTCGCATTGCCCGGGCGCACGTGCTCCCGCTTTTCGCGCTGGGGATGCTGTTTGCCAGCTCGTCGCTGTTCCTCTTCGAGAGCTATCACTACATGGATGCCGGCATCGCCTCGACCCTGTTGTTCGTCTATCCGGTGCTGGTGGCCGTCATCATGGCGGTGTTCTTCCACGAGCGGGTGTCGGTTGTCACCGTGTTGTCTGTTGTGCTGGCCACGGCAGGCATCCTGTTGCTGTATAAGGGGGCTGACGGCATCCCGCTGAGCCTGGTGGGCGTGTTGCTGGTCTTCCTGTCGTCGCTGTCCTATGCCGTCTATATGGTCGCCGTCAACCGCTCGGCCTTGAAACGGCTGTCGGCGGTGCAGCTCACGTTCTATTCGTTGCTCTTCGGTGTCCTGTTGTTTGTGGTGCGCCTGGACTTCTGTACCGCTTTGCAGCCCGTCCGTCACCCGCTCATGTGGGCGGATGTCTTTTGTCTGGCCCTGTTTCCTACCGTCATATCCCTCACGGCGATGGCAAAGTCCATCCATTACATCGGTTCCACTCTGACGGCCATTCTGGGTGCGCTTGAGCCGGTCACCGCCCTGTTCTTCGGGGTGGCGGTTTTCGGCGAGCGGCTGACGTACCGCATCTGTGGGGGAGTGGTGTTGGTGCTGGTGGCCGTCACGCTGGTCATCGTCGCCGGGCCCTTGTCGCGGCGGTTGCGCCGGATGGCCATACTGGCCCGCTGCCGTAAGATTGTTGAACACTAAAACCAAGAAGAAGACTGTGGATACCTATAAGACCTTGTCCGGGCCTTCGGAGGCCGTCTTTACCGAGAAGCGCAGTAAGTTCATTGCTGTGGCCCTGCCCGTGCGCACCGTCGGTGAGGTCAAGGAGTGCCTGGAGGCCTTTCAGAAGAAATATTATGACGCGCGTCATGTGTGCTATGCCTATATGCTGGGGGCTGATCGGAAGGATTTCCGGGCCAATGACAATGGCGAGCCGTCGGGCACAGCCGGCAAGCCCATCCTGGGCCAGATCAACTCCAAGGAGCTGACCGATGTGCTGGTGGTCGTGGTGCGCTATTTCGGAGGCATCAAGCTGGGCACGGGCGGACTCATCGTGGCCTACAAGACGGCTGCCGCCCAGGCGCTGGCCGAGGCGGACATCATCGAGAAGACCGTGGACGACGAGGTGTGCATCCTGTTCGAATATCCGTTCATGAACGATGTGATGCGCATCGTGAAGGAGGAGTCACCCGAAATCGTGGAGCAGTCGTATGACATGGACTGCGTCATGCGGCTGCGCATCCGCCGGTCGGCCCTGTCCCGGCTGCGGTCGCGGTTGGAGAAGGTAGACTCGCTGCGTTTTGCCGACACCGTCGGCCCGGCGGCGGAGTAGAGGGCGCAAGGCACGGCGGCAGTGAACAAAACGGCCCGGTGCCTTGTTGGAATGGTTAAAACGAAGCATGAAAAAAACTGTCGGGAATATGAAACATGGGTATGTAAGCCTGTTGCTGGGAGTGTGGCTGCTGTTGCCGGGATGTGCGAAGGAACGGCAAGCCGCTGACCCGCCGTCGTCACCGGTGGCCACCGCTGCCGTTGCCGCCGGTGGAGGGGCCGTACCGGCAGCCAGGAGCTTTACGGTGCGCCGCCCCGTGCTGACCGGTGCCGACATCGTGCTGACCAAGGAACTGCTCTACGACCAATATACGCTGCCCGACGTGTACCGCTACCAGGAGACGGAGCGCAGCTTCAAGTGGCCTATCGTCAGGAAGTGCCTGGCCTTTATTGAGAACATGCAGGACATCCATCCCCACTGGGGCGTTTTCCAGAACTACAAGAACCTCAACGGCGAGGCCCCTTTGGTGGAGCCCTACCGGCGGAACGAATACCGGTTAGCTACCGATACGTTCGGTATCGAGCGCTACCAGTCCGTGCCGCTCTATGCCCCGACAGACACCCTGCGCCCCTTCCGTTACGGGCGCGACGGCGCGATAGCCAAGGTGGTGGGGGAAACGGGCGGGTTCTATACCCTGCAGCCGGTGACCATAGACGGAATATGGCGGGTGCCCAAGCGCTATGTGAAGCTGTTGCCCGATTCGGTGTTGCTCCGACACGTCATCTTCGTCGACCGCAAGGACCAGAACATCTGCACGCTGGAGTGGGAGGCCCGGGGCGAGTGGAAGATACGCAGCATGAATCCGGCCACCACCGGACGCTATGCTCCGCCCTACGCGCGGCGCACGCCGTTGGGCCTGTACTTGTTGCAGCAGAAGAAGACGAAGATGGTCTTCCTGAAAGACGGCTCGAACGCCACCGGAGGTTTTGCCCCTTACGCCAGCCGCTTTACCAACGGGGCCCATATACACGGCGTGCCCACCAACGTGCCCGCCACCCGGATACAGGAGTACAGCTGGGCACTCGGCACGGTTCCCCGCTCCCATCAATGTGTGCGCAACGCCACATCGCACGCCAAATTCATTTTCGACTGGGCGCCCCTCGATGCGTCACTGGTCGTGGTGATAGAATAGAGGAGGAGGTCCCTTCCGGAGAGAGATAAACAAATGAAGCATCACGTCATACCCACAAGAACATGAGAAAGATATTCCTGTCATTGGCTTCCAAGCTATGCTTTTACATCCTGCTGCTGACGCTTGTCATCTTCGGGTGCATCTGTGTGGTTTACAACACTTACAGTACCCGCCGTGAGGAGGCGCAGGCCATACGCTACACCACGTTGCTCTTGGAGAACATGCTCCAGAAGACAGACCGCCAGCTGGCCGGGGTGGAGAACCTCGTGGCCTTGACCGAGGCCGAAGTGGTGCGCCGCTTCCACCAGCCGGATTCGCTGATGGCAGTGGTGCGCCAGATGGTGGACAAGGACACGACGGTGATGGGCGGCTGTGTGGCGTTCGAGCCGTACTTCTTTCCGGACAAGGGGAAGTATTTCATGGAGTACGTTTGTCTGGACTCGCTCGGCACCGTCGTCGAACAGCATTTGGGGTCCGACCAATACAATTATCACAAAATGAGCTGGTTCACCCTGCCCCGCTACAAGAGGCAGGGAGTGTGGTCGGAGCCTTATTTCGACGAAGGCGGGGGCAACGTGCTCATGATCACCTATTCGTTGCCCATCCTGGACAAGGCGGGCCATCCGTGTGCGGTACTCACGGCCGATGTCTCGCTCGACATGCTGACCGCCGAAATCAATCAGCTGCGCCCCTTCCCAGACAGCTATTCGTTCATCCTCAGCAGTACAGGCCATTACCTGGTGCACCCCGACAAGAGCGTGCTGCTCGACAAGACCATCTTCGATCGGGCCGAGGAGCTGCACAGCGGCGAGCTGGCCGACATCGGCCATGAGCTGCTCAAAGACCGCAGCGGGGCACGGCGGCTGGAGCTGCAGGAGGCCGATGTGCTGGTCTGCTATGCCCCCATGCTCCGCTACGGGTGGACGGGGGCCTGTGTCTGCCCCTACCAGACCATCATGAGCGAACTGGGCTCCACCACCCTGACCGTCCTTCTGATTCTGCTGGTGGGGCTGCTGTTGCTGCTGCTCAGCATCCGTTACCTGGTGGTGGTCGGCACCCGTCCGTTGGTCAGCCTGGCCCAGGCGGCCTACCACATCGCCAAAGGCAATTTCGACTCGCCGCTGCCGGTCGTCGACACCAAGGACGAGATGCGGCAGCTGCACGACGCCTTTGCCTTCATGCAAGGGTCACTGAAGACCTATATCGAGGAGCTGACCGCCACGACCCGTTCCAAGGAGCGTATCGAGAGCGAGCTGCACATCGCCCGCAACATCCAGATGAGCCTGGTGCCGAAGACGTTCACCCCCTTTCCCGGCAGCGGAGATCTGGACCTCTACGGTTTCCTCCGGCCGGCCCGTGAGGTAGGGGGCGATTTCTACGACTTCTTTGTGCGGGGCCACCAGCTCTTCTTTGCCATTGGCGATGTGTCCGGCAAAGGGGTGCCCGCCTCGTTGGTGATGGCCGTCACCCGGACCCTCTTCCGTGCCCTGGCAGCCGTACACGAGTCGCCCGCACAGGTGCTGCGGCAGCTCAACCGGGCCATCTCCGAGCACAATGACGAGAACATGTTCATCACCATGTATGTGGGGGTCCTCGACCTGCCTACGGGGCGGCTCACCTACTGCAATGCCGGCCATAACTCCCCGCTGCTGGTGCCCCGCGAGGGCCCGTGCCGTTTCCAGACCGTCAAGCCTAACCTGCCGGTCGGCATTCTCGAAGGCTTCGGGTTCGAGGAGCAGACGGAAGACCTCTCAGACGGGACGGCCCTGTTCCTCTACACCGACGGACTGACCGAGGCCGGGAATGCTGGAGGCGGACTGTTGGGCGAGGCCCGTGTGGCCGGGCGGATAGACGCCTGTACCGACCGTTCGGCACAGGCACTCGTGGAGACCCTTCTACAGTGTGTGCACGACTTTGCCGGTGGGTCCGAACAAAGTGACGATTTGACCTTGTTCTGCCTGCGGATAGACAGAAACCAGAAAAACAGTTAAGACTATGGAACAGAAAAAGACATGGGTACTGACCAACCAGTTGGAGGAAATCCGGAAGCTGCCGTTGTTGCTCGAAGAAGTGTGCGGCCAGTGGAAATTGCCGGCGTCGGTCAAGGCGACGCTGAACCTTGCGCTCGAAGAGGCGGTGGTCAACGTCATCCAGTATGCCTATCCCGCCGGCGAGGAGGGCACGCTGAGCATTGAGGCCGAGTGGGACGGGCAGGAGCGGCTGTTGCGCTTCACCCTCTCTGATGGAGGCACGCCGTTTGACCCGACGGCGGTGCCCGATGCCGACACCCGTTTGTCGGTGGAAGAACGCCCCATCGGCGGCCTGGGCATCTTCCTCGTCCGCCAGCTGATGGACTGCGTGGAGTACCGCTACTATAACAACCGCAATGTGCTCGTCATGCAGAAGCGCATCACCTGCGGCTGACGGTTCATTGGAGGAAGGTGCCTGTCCGGTCCTCTTGTTCCAACACCGTGCTTTGCGAAAGATATTCGGGGGCATTGGCATGGATATAAAGAATGCTGCCCCCCTTGATGGCATCTATGATGGGGCGGGCCAGCCCGCGGGGCACCGCAGGGCATCCTTGGCTGCGCCCCAGTCTGCCGCCGTTCCGTATCACCGAGGGGTCGGCATAGTCCGCCCCGTGCATCACGATGGCCCGGCTGCGGGCCCGGTCGTTGATGCCCCGTTCCAGTCCGTCCAGCACCAACGAGTAGCCGTTTTTGCCCTGGTAGGTAAAGGCTGTCCGGTAGAATCCCAGCGAGCTCTTGTAAGAGCCCTCCCGGTTCGAAAACGAGGTGGCGTAGTTCTCCCCGCTGTTCCGTCCGTGTGCCACCACCGAGGTGTAGAGCAGCCGTCGTGCCGCCATATCAAACACATACAGCCTTTTCTCCGTCGAAGGTTTCGTGAAGTCAATCAATGTCAGGATGTCCCGTTGGTGTTCTATCTTGCAGTAGCCGGCATACGCCTGCCGGAACGCCTGGTAGTCCACCGTTCCTTCCAGGTTCATTTCCTGGAACAGCCTGCAGCAGGCCTGCGCCCCGCTTTCGGGTGCGCCGGCCGGTACCGTGGCCGTCATGTCCGTCCATCCGGCAGACAGTGGGGAAAAGAGCAGAAAAAAAGAGAAGAGGTATTTCACCATGCTATAACGTGCTGTTTATAAAACCAGTGTGCAAAGATAGTGCAAGGTGCGAGAAGAACAAAACGAAAAACCACATTTTTCGATGTTGCTCTTTTGAAGCACCGCCTATCTTCTCTAAAAGATACAACAAAAAACTGTGAATGAGGGTGAACGCCAAAAAATAGAGCGTGGATTGCGGAATTTCATTATGTGATGTGAAAACAAATCGTTAAAAAATGTTGTTCACGTCAAATCGAGATAGAATCCTCCTATGTTTCTTATCTCTATCCATGTCTGACCACCACAACTGGGGGAAGAACTGAAAAAGTAGGATAAACAATCTATACGAACATGAACATGATTCTGCCATTCACAATCGTTTTCGCAATGCTTATGTTAGCCGTTGCAGTGAGGAACAAGATGAGCAACCACCGTTTGATCGGTGAGTTGGAGGACCTGAAATCCAGACTGAAAGCGTCTGAGAAAGAGAAAAAGCTCCTACGGGAGGAAATCATGCGTATCACCAAGAAGAGAGGTGTCAGCGAGGAGACCGTGCTCTCCATTGCAGGAGAGATGGCCCGGATGGAGAACAACCTTTATCACATGGAGGATGTGCCAGGGCGCAAGCAGGTGATGAAAGCACTGGAGCGTATGAAGGGCGCATTCCAGGCAGAAGACTACACCATTGTGCCGTTGTTGGGGCATCCGTATGTGGAAGGGATGAATGCCAAAGCTGTATTCATGCCAGATGAAAGTCTGGAACAAGGCGTTTCTGTCATCCAGTCGGTGCAGAAACCCCAGGTGAACTATCGGGGCAAAATGATCCAGGCTGTTGCAGATTGTTGTAGGCAACAAGAGTGACAAACACAGCCTGTATGCCCTCTGCTTTCTTGAAAAATATATGGAGAGTGCCCGAGAGAATCGCGATGTGGCTGCTGCCAAGAAGATTCTCAAAGAGATGAAACTCCTTGGCTTTGACCTGAGGTGGAGGATCAGAATCCCTGGGCAAATCAAATGGTATGACCACAACTTCGAAAACGTAGTGTGGAGCGACAAGGCGCAGGCCCGCCGGTACATTGACCAGGCTCTTGAACTGATCAGTAAAGATTTCACCAAAGACGAAGTGATGCAAGCTCTCTATCGCATTCTCTGCGTGAAGGAGAGCGAGGAAGAAATCCGTGAGGCAGAAGGCCTGCTGGGTTAAACTAAACATCTATAAGAGGTATGAGAATCAAAGATTACATTCAGAACAATCCTTTCAGGGGGATGGGAGTCGCCACCAGCGACTCCTCTACCATCCTGTCATCGAACAACAGTCGTATGAAAGCACATGCCGCTATTGGCAAGTCCGTATCTTTTCCTATGGATCTGGACATCCTTTTTGAGTCCAAGACCGACCGCTGCCTGTCTGCATTGGCATCGTATATGTCATTGTTGAGCGTTTCTGCTGACCGGCTGCGTCATGGTCTGTTCTGGTTCATGAACCTCACCGAGACCGATGCCCATGCGCTTGCCGTCCTCCGTCAGACGGGAAACCTGTTGCAAGCCCGAAAACTCTGGGAGGATGGCGAACAAAACATGTCTGCCCTCCAGAACCAGTTGGTATGCTGTCTCTTGAAGGATTCTCGATCATACTCCAAGGCCATCCAGCTTGCTTCGCGTCTTTACCGGCGTTACGGCTCAGAGCTTGTCCAGACCATCAGCAAAGGATTTAATGTCATCACACCCGACGAACTGCTGCCCATGTTCCTCGAAGAGATTATCGTGGCCTCCGACGGTGACTGTGGGTGGTGGGACAAGGCTGTGAAGCGTTCAGGCATCAGCCATATCGATGCCCTGTGGACGGAGGCTAAGGCCACCTATCTCATTGACAAGATAGAGCAAGATCTCAATGTGGCCCGGTCATCCGAGTGCCGTACCTCTGATGCTCACTATGCCCTCGCATACGACCTGATGACGCAGACAGAGCCGCTGCTGAAGTCCCTGAAAGCACTGATGGATACCCACCCAGTGTTACTCTCGCGTTACTCCACCATCGCAGAGGCCGTTGGTGAGTTTGTTCTCAACAACGAGATAGAGTATTATAACCATAGCGAATGGTTCTTCGGCAAAGCGGAAAAGGTGCTTGTCTTAGAACGTTTCTGTTATCGCTATGCCGCTACAGTTCGTTTCAAGGATCGCTGCCGTGTTAATATCAACATCACCATGGGACGTATGGAGGATGCCCCTCTGTTCCCCAACGGGACACCCGATAAAATCCTGTTTGAGAGCGAGCGCAAAAAGCGGGAGGCTGGCATCAATGTTATATTCTCTGCCCTCAAGAAGAGTAAGGATGGTAACCGGAAATAATTTTGATGTAGCAAAAAAATCAGTAAATTCAGTCATAGTCATTCCCAACTGATGCTGGTTGCCACCTGTGCGTTATATGCAGGGCTTGCCATGGATATGAGAATGTGTCGTTTCGCTTGTGTCGTCCTGCCGTCTCTCAGCCTATATCTGATTGTCAGATATGTGACTTCCTGTAAATATACATCAGAGAAGAACCCTATTGTCGGCAAACTATGGATGATGGTAGCAGCTATGGTACTATTCTTCTATGCCCAACGCTATGCCGGGATGTGGCGCGTGTGGATGCTCGTTGCCAGTATAGCAATGGTTGCTTACGTTTGTTGGCACACTTTTGGCAAGCAAGGGTTAGCTGGAATAAGCATATTGGCTACCGTTTATCTGGGAATACTTCTCCCGACTTTGGCAATAGGCTATAACCAATACGTCTGTATAGAATATGGTTGACTCTTTCTCACGTCAAGATGACGAGAAACGGATTATGCTCATATTACAATTACTCAGACCAACCGTATATCGCTGAAGACTCGGTGACTCTTCGTTCCGGGGAGTTTGCAACCGACTCTGTTGTGCGTTATGGTGACACATTTCATATACTCCATTACTCCTATGACGTGAAGCGTGGCAGCACGGTATTATTCAATATTGACCTGAAGACCGCAAGAAAAAGTACGCCACAACATGAGGAGTTGGATGAGTTGGCAAAGAGCATAGAAACACTATTGAAACAATGAGTTAAACCGAAGCAAGATGAAGAAACTGATAATGCTTTTCATTGCTTTCATCAGCCTTATAGGTTGTGGGGGCGGCTACCAGCAGGAAGAGAATACTTCTGAATGGGGTGACAGTATAGCGACGATAAACAACACGGCTTACTATTGGCTGCAATTAGCAGATGACTCTGCACGGATTTCAGCAGTCAGGGACAATATGTTGGTTACTGAATGTATTGTGAGAGGACCAGTATATGGCGCAAGGCAATATGATGACGGAGAAATATATATTCTCTGCGGTCAAAACCAAATCT
>CAMAFR010000019.1 GCA_945833835.1 uncultured Bacteroides sp. | reverse complement strand
CGCCCATTGACCAATATTCCTCACTGCTGCCTCCCGTAGGAGTTTGGACCGTGTCTCAGTTCCAATGTGGGGGACCTTCCTCTCAGAACCCCTACCGATCGTCGCCTTGGTGGGCCGTTACCCCGCCAACAAGCTAATCGGACGCATCCCCATCCGCCACCGTAAACTTTCATCCTTATTAGATGCCCGCAAAGGATATATCGGGGGTTAATCCACTTTTCAGTGGGCTATACCCGAGTGGAGGGTAGGTTGGATACGCGTTACTCACCCGTGCGCCGGTCGCCATCAGCGGTCGCAAGCGACCGCCATGATGCCCCTCGACTTGCATGTGTTAAGCCTGTAGCTAGCGTTCATCCTGAGCCAGGATCAAACTCTTCATTGTAGAATATCTTTTTCTTTCAAAAATCTGCTCTGTCCAGGACGCCTTCTTCTTTTTCAATGGTCTTCTTTCATTGACGGTTTCCATGTCCTTCTCCCTCCGGCGCCGAAGCGCAAAGGGAAAAGTCCCTGTACTACATTTTCGTTTGTTTATCCAAAGTCTTTCAAAGAACTCTCTTTGTTCATTGCTTCCGTTGTTTCCCGAAAGCGGATGCAAAGGTACCGCTTTTTGCCAAACCTGCAAGCAACCACCACCACTTTTTTGAAACTTTTTTGGTTTGTTTTGGTTAAACCGTTGAAACACAGATGAGTTATAAAATCTGCCCCCTGCAATCTTCGTCTATGGGATACACCTTATTATATATTGTCTCGTCTGTCCTGTCTTCTTCGGACAGTTTCCGAATCACCCGACACGGGTTGCCTGCAGCCAACAATGCTCTTTTTCCGAGGGGCCTCTCTCAGCAGTGCTCCATAGCCTGCTGCAGGTCGGCAATGATGTCGTCTACCTGCTCGATACCCACCGACAGACGGATAAGGTCGGGAGCCACGCCGGCTTCGAGCAGCTGCTCGTCAGACAACTGGCGGTGGGTATGGCTGGCCGGATGCAGCACACAGGTACGGGCATCGGCCACGTGCGTCACGATGCACGCCAGCTTCAGCGAGTCCATGAAGCGGATGGCCTCTTCGCGCGTGCCCTTCAGGCCGAAGGCGATGACCCCGCACGAGCCGCCCGGCATGTATTTCTGCGCCAGCTCGTAGTAAGGGCTGCTCTTCAGGCCGCAATAGTTCACCCATTTCACCTTGGGGTTCGCCTCCAACCACTCGGCCACCTTCTGGGCGTTCTCACAATGGCGCTGCATGCGCAGGTGGAGGGTCTCCAGCCCCAGGTTGAGGAGGAACGAGTTCTCGGGCGAAGGGATGGAGCCCAGGTCGCGCATCAGCTGGGCCGTGGCCTTGGTGATGTAGGCCATCTTGCCGAAGGCCGTGGCATAGGTCAGCCCGTGATAGGACTCGTCGGGACGTGTCAGTCCCGGGAACTTGTCGGCATGCGCCATCCAGTCGAAGTTGCCGCTGTCCACAATGACACCGCCCACACAGGTGGCGTGGCCGTCCATGTACTTGGTCGTGGAGTGTGTCACGATGTCGGCTCCCCACTCAAAGGGACGGCAGTTGATAGGGGTGGCAAACGTGTTGTCCACAATCAGCGGCACCCCGTGGCTGTGGGCGATGCGGGCGAACTTCTCGATGTCGAGCACATTGATACTGGGGTTGGAGATGGTCTCGCCGAAGAGGCACTTGGTGTTCGGGCGGAACGCCTTGCCGATTTCCTCCTCCGAAGCGTCGGCATCGATAAAGGTACATTCGATGCCCAGCTTCTTCAGCGTCACGCCGAACAGGTTGAACGTACCGCCATAGATGGTGGAGGCGCAGACCAAGTGGTCGCCCGCCTCGCAGATGTTGAAGACGGCATAGAAGTTGGCGGCCTGACCGGAAGAGGTCAGAATGGCCCCCACGCCCCCTTCGAGCGCGGCAATCTTGGAGGCCACAGCATCGTTGGTGGGGTTCTGCAGGCGGGTATAGAAATAGCCGGTGTCCTTCAGGTCGAACAGGCGGGCCATCTGGTCGCTATCGTCATATTTGAACGTCGTGCTCTGGTAGATGGGCAGCACGCGCGGTTCTCCGTTCTTGGGAGTCCAGCCCCCTTGCACACACAAAGTCTCTTTGCTGAATTGAGTTTTCATACTATATATTGGTTTTAATGATCCGCTTTTTGGAGTGACGGATGCAAAAATACGAAAATATTCCCCACCAGAAACACCGAGGCGCATAATCTTTCGGCCACCGGGAGCCCAACGGACAAAAAGAAAGCCGGGGCATCCCTGCTCCGACTTCCCAACTTTTACGAATAGAACTTATAGATGTGAAATGTATTCCACGTTGTTATCGGGACAAAGATAGGCATTTCGGGTAATATCTGCAACAATTTCCACCCCTACAAATGTCCCTACACCGGCCGGTTTCCTGCCCGAGCAAACAAGCTGCCGGCCCCGGTGCCTCAACGGAAGGAAGCCTGGTAGATGGCCAGCACCTCCTCGTCGGTCAGCGGACGCGGGTCGAGCGTGAACAGGCCGCCCATCGTGTCGCGGGCATTCTGCACCAGCTGCGGCAGGTCTTCGGCCTTCAGCCCCCATTGGCTGAGCCGGATGTCGTCTACGCCACACGACTTCTTCATGCGCACCAGCGCATCGATGAAGTCGCTCGGGCGGTTACTCTTCTGCTGGGTCATCACTTCGGCCATCTTCATGTAGCGTTTCATACAGTCATTGCGGAACGTCTCGAAATAGGCCTCGCTGACGGCTATCAGTCCGGCACCATGGGGCAACTGCGGATAGCAGGCACTCATGGCATGTTCCAGCGAATGCTCGGACGTGCAACTGGAGGTAGACTCCACCATGCCGGCCAGGGTGCTGGCCCACGCCACCTTGGCACGCGCCTTCAGGTTCCTGCCGTCGTTCACCGCCACGGGCAGGTACTTGTACAACAGCCGGATGGCCTCCAGCGCAAACAGGTCGCTCACCGGGGTGGCGCAGTTGGCGATGAAGCCTTCGGCGGCATGGAAGAAGGCGTCGAATCCCTGATAGGCCGTCAGCTGGGGAGGAATGGACAGCATCAGTTCGGGGTCTACGATGGAAAGGGCCGGATAGGTCTTGTCCGAACCGAATCCAATCTTCTCCTGCCGCTCCTCGTTGGTGATGACCGCCCACGGATCCACCTCGGTACCGGTACCCGCCGTAGTCGGGATGGCCACTACGGGCAGGGCCTCCTTCACTAAGCGGCCTTTGCCGCTGCCCCCTATCACATAATCCCAGAAGTCACCCTCCTGACGGGCCATGACGGCGATGGCTTTGGCAGAATCAATCGTACTGCCGCCGCCCAGCCCGACGATGAAGTCGCAGCCCCGCTCGCGGCAAATGCAGGCGGCCTCCATCACATGCGCCTTGATGGGGTTGGGAAGTATCTTGTCGTACACAATGGTGCTGACGTCGTTCTCGGTCAACAGACGGATGACCTTGTCCAGATAACCGTGTCTTCTCATCGAACCGCCGGCAGAAACTATAATCATGGCCCTTCTGCCGGGAAGCTTCTCGGTGGCCAATCTTTTGATCTCACCACACCCGAACAACAGTTTGGTAGGGATGTGCATATTGAATACAGGATTCGCGTTCATACTATCATTGTATTTAAAGTTATCGTCTCAAAGATAACGATTAAATGATGAGAGGAATCTTTTTTTTGCATTATTTTGTATGAAATGGGAGAAAATACGTAATTTTGAAACCAAAAGTTTAGAGCCATGACTATATCCGATTTGACTATCAAGCATACACTGCCGGTACAGATACGTTTCAGCGATGTGGACCCGTTCGGGCACATGAACAATTCGGTCTACTTCTCCCTGTATGACCTGGCGAAAAGCTCCTATCTGAAAGAGGTGTCGGGCGAGACCGACTGGGACAAGATAGGCGTGGTGGTGGCCAACGTCAACGCCGATTTCCTTGCACCGGTGTTCATCTCCGACCAGTTAGAGATAGAGACCGCCGTCATCCACCTCGGCCACAAGAGTTTCACCCTGATGCAACGGGCCATTGACCGCAAGAGCGGCCTGCTGAAATGCCAGTGCCGCACGGTCATGGTGGCGTATGACACGGCTGCCAAGAAACCCGTCGAACTGCCCGACCCGTTCAAGCAGGCGGTCTGCGCCTACGAAGGGAAAACCTTGGAGGAACTGGAAGCGACCCACGACTGACCCGGAGACCGTGTACCTGTCATCCCCCCGCAACAATCCTAACCAACCAGAACGACCCATGATACTGACCATTGAAAACGACACCCGTGTCTGGACCGGCACCATCACCGCCAATCTGGACACCATCAATGCCAACCGCTTTGCCAAGGAGATGCAACCGCTGCTGGAAAATGCCGACAAGGAAATCATCCTGGACTGCTCGGGGATGGAATACATCTGCAGTTCGGGCCTCCGGCAGTTACTGACCCTGCGCAAGGAGGTAGGAGCCAAAGGCGGCCGACTGACGATTGTACACATCAACGACGATGTCCGCCATATCTTCCAGATCACCGGATTCTTCCAACTGTTCGACATCCGTGACTGACCCCCGCCGCCTTCCCGGCATTCCGGGCAGGCCGGTACCCCTCTTACCTGCCAGCCTCATCACACACAGCATGAGGGACTTTCTGCTGCCGAAAGCTGAAGAAAGTTCCATCCCAAGCCTTTGAACGGACATTCAAAGCCTTTGAACGGCCGTTCAGAGGCTTTAAACGGACGTTCAAAGGCTTGAAACGGATTTGTCAGCCAGCTTTGCAACAACTGTCCTTGGACTACAGGAAAACATACCGCCCCTTTCGGCAACCGCTTCTCCCCCCTTCGGTAGCTTAAAAAACTTAAATGTTGGGTATTCTGAAAATTATCCGCTACATTTGCAGCTACTTTATCAATCTCTCCTGTTATGCATCCATTAGAACTATTCCACTATTGTCCCAAGTGTGGCTCGGCACATTTCAACGTCCACGACGAAAAGTCGAAACAATGTGCCGACTGCGGATTCACCTATTACTTCAACGCCAGTGCCGCCACCGTGGCCTTCATCCTGAACCACCGCAACGAGCTGCTGGTGTGCCGGCGCGCAAAAGAACCGGCCAAAGGGACGCTGGACCTGCCAGGCGGATTCATTGACCTCTACGAAACGGGCGAAGAAGGCGTGGCCCGCGAGGTGAAGGAGGAGACCGGACTGACCGTCGTGCGGGCCGACTACCGGTTCTCGCTGCCCAACACCTACCTGTACTCGGGCTTCCTGGTACATACGCTGGACCAGTTCTTTGTATGCCAGGTGGCCGACGACTCCCGGATAGACGCCTTGGACGATGTGGCCGACTCCTGCTGGATGCCGCTCGACCAGGTGCGGCCCGAAGACTTCGGGCTCGACTCGGTGCGGCAAGGCGTGATACGTTTCCTCGCCGCCCGGACAGCTGCCGACGGTCCGGCCTCCGGCCTGCCGGAGCCCTCCTCTCCCACCTCTACTGATTAAACATGAAAAAGATACAGCACATGAAGATTCAACATTGTTTGCTGGCAGGTGCCTTGAGCGCCCTGCCCCTGTTGGCCGCCGCCCAACAGACCACCCCGCTGACAGGCCACCAACGCCTGTTCGACGAAGGCAAAGCACTGTTCCTACAGCGCGAATATGCGGCCGCACAACAGTCGTTAGAGAAATACATCCAACTGAAGTCCGCCGCCGACCCGGCCGACGAGGCAGCCTACATGCTGGCCTGCACGGCCTACGAGCTGAAGGCTCCCGATGCCGTGGAGCGGCTGCAAGCCTACCTGCGGCACTATCCCGCCTCGGGCCACACGTCCCGGATACACTACCTGCTGGGCTCTGCCGCCTTCTACGACCAACAATACGAAGAGGCCATCGCCCGGTTCATGCAGGCCGACCTGGAACACCTCGACACCGACGACCGCGATGCCGGCACCTACCGGCTGGCCGTGGCCTGCGAGGAGACCGGACAGCTGCAGGAGGCCTCGCTCTGGTTCTCCATCCTGAAGGAAGTGAGCCGCACCTACTATCCCGACGCCGTCTACCACCTGGCCTACATCGACTATACGCAGCAGAAATATACGGCGGCGCTGGAAGGTTTCGGCCAAGCGGCCACCGAGCCCAAATACGCCTTGCTCGCACCTTGTTATATAGCGGACATACGGCTGAAGCAACAGCAGTACGAGCAAGCCCGGCAGGCGGCCACCGACTATCTGGCCACCTATCCGCACCAGGAGAAGGCCGCCGAGATGCAACGCATCCTGGGCGAGGCCTGCTATGAGCTGAAACAGTATGCCGCAGCGGTGCCTGCCCTGGAAAGCTACGCCGAGGCCGCCGGCAAGCAGGCCGACCGCAAGGCCATGTACGCCCTGGGCATGAGTTACTACCACACCCACGTCTTCTCGAAGGCCGCCACGGCCCTGGGAGCCGCCGCCACCGTGAACGACATCGTGACACAGAACGCCTGCCTGCACATCGGACTGGCCTCCCTGCAACTGAAGGAACGCAACCGCGCCCGCATGGCGTTCGAACAGGCCTCGACCATGAACTTCGACCGCACTATCCGCGAACAGGCCCTCTACAACTACGCCCTGTGCATCCACGAGACCTCCTACTCGGCCTTTGCCGAATCGGTCACGGTCTTCGAACGTTTCCTGAACGAGTTCCCCCAGTCGGTCTATGCCGACAAGGTGAACGACTACCTCGTAGAGGTGTATATGAACACCCGCAGCTACACGGCAGCCCTGCGCTCCATCGCCAAAATCTCCCGGCCGGGCGCACGCATCCTGGCCGCCAAGCAGAAACTGCTGTTCCGCCTCGGCACACAGGCCTTCGCACAGGCCGCCTTCGAGAACGCCATCGACTGCTTCACACAGTCACTGCAGTTGGGGCAGTATAACCAGCAGACCAAGGCCGACGCCTACTACTGGCGCGGCGAGTCGAAATACCGGATGGAACAGTATGCCGCCGCCGGTGCCGACCTGCGCCAATACCTGGAGTTCGCCACCGACCGCTCTTCGCAAGAGTACGGCCTGGCCCTCTACAACCTGGGATACGTGGCCTTCAAGCAGAAAGACTATGCCAACGCCCAGAACTGGTTCGGCCGCTGCGTGGCCTTGGCCGACCGCCTGCAGGAACGCTCGGTGCTGGCCGATGCCTACAACCGCCTGGGCGACTGCCACTACTACGCCCGCCGCTTCGATGCCGCCCGCGAACAATATGCCAAGGCCGCCGTCATCTATCCGGCACTGGGCGACTACTCCATCTTCCAGACGGCCTTCGTGCTGGGACTGCAACGCAACTACAGCGGCAAGATACAGTCGCTCAACCAGCTGCTGACCGACTACCCCACCTCGCAGTACCTGGACGACGCCCTCTACGAACAGGGCCGCGCCTTCGTGCAGCTGGAAGACAACACCAACGCCATCAACCGCTACACCCTGCTCACACAGCGTTTCCCCGACAGTCCGCTCTCGCGCAAGGCGGCCAACGAAATAGGCCTGCTCTACTACCAGAGCGACAAGTACAACGAGGCCATCACGGCCTACAAGCGGGTCATCTCCACCTACCCGGGCAGTGAGGAGGCCCGCCTGGCACAACGTGACCTGCGCTCCATCTATGTAGACCTGAACAAGGTGGACGACTACCTGGCCTTCATGGCATCGGTGCCGGGCAGCGGACCTGCCGACGTGACCGAACGCGACGAGCTGACCTACACCGCCGCCGAGCGCATCTACATGCGGGGCGACATCGGCGAGGCCCAGAACAGTTTCGCCCGCTACCTGCAGTCGTTCCCGCAGGGAGCCTTCAGCGTAAACGCCCACTATTACCTCGGCATCATTGCCTACAACAAGGCCGACTATGCCAACGCCTCCCTGCACCTGGACAACGTGTTGCAGACGCCTGACAGCAAGTTCGCCCCCGAAGCCTTGTCCATCTGCGCCCAAATGGCCTACACCCACAAGGAGTATGACAAGGCGCTGGCCTACTACAAGATGCTGGGCGACCGTGCCGCCACTACCGAAGAACGCCAGCAAGCCTATACCGGCGCACTGCGCAGCGCTTACCTCGGCGGCAACCGGCCCGAGACCGTGGCCGCCGCCTCTGCCCTGCTGGCCGAGACCAAACTGACCCCCGAACTGCAGAACGAGGCCCACTACCACCGGGCCAAGGCCCTGCTGGCCACCGACCGGCAACAGGAGGCGATGGGCGACCTGGCCGCGCTGGCCAAGGACACGCGCAACGTGTACGGAGCCGAAGCCAAGTATGTGCTGGCACAGCTCTACTTCGACCAGGGGCAGACCGGGAAGGCCGAAAAGGAAGTGCTGGACTACATCGAGACCAGCACCCCGCACGCCTACTGGCTGGCCCGCAGCTTCGTGCTCCTCTCGGACGTGTACATGAAGCTGGGACGCGAGCTGGATGCCAAGCAATACCTGCTGTCCCTGCAACAGAACTACCAGGCAGACGACGACATTGCCGGCATGATACAGACCCGACTGGCCAAAATGAGCCGGTGAGCCGACGCCCGTTTACTTAACCACTAACCAAACAACAGCTTATATGCCTAAGAACAGCTTACTTATATGCACCGCCCTGCTGGCCCCTCTCTCTGTAGGAGCGCAGCAGGCGGCCAAAGACTCCACCTTGAACCGCACGGTGGTGGTGGAGAACCAGTATAACCCAGAAGTGATGGATGCCTTCAAGGTGAACGTCCTGCCGCAGACAGCCGAACCGCAGACACCCAAACAACACATTGACTATGCCACGACCGTGCGCCCCATCGGCCCCTGGCAGGGGGCTCCCATGGCCCCCATGGCCGGCGAGGAGGAACAGCCCGCCGCCCGCCGCGGCTACCTGCGTGCCGCCTATGGCAACCGCAACAATACCGACGTGCGGCTGAGCTACCTGTGGGATGCCTCGGAGCGGGACCGCCTGGGCGTGGCCGCCGGCCTCTACGGATACAGCGGCGACCTCGTCTGCAACGACCAGAAGGAAGAGCACTCCTCCCGCTTCTTCCGCACCGCTGCCACCCTTGATTACAGCCACCGTTTCGACCAGCTGACGCTGAGCTTCAACGGCAACCTCGGCTCGCAGACCTTCACCTACCTGCCGTTGGACACCGAGGCCGCCTCGCCCCGCCAACGGTTCTTCTTCGGAGGAGGCTCGGTGAAAGCGGCCTCCGCCAACGGCGCGCTACCCCTTGACTTCGCCGTGCAGACCGGCGTGCAACTGTTCAGCAGCAAGCACGACCTGCCCGTCGCATCGGCCCACTCGGAGACCCGCCTCCACACCGAAGGCTTCGTAGGCCGCACCATCGGCGAAGGGCAGAAGGCCGTCATCGGCTTCCAGATGGACAACCTGTTCTACGACCAGGCACAGCCGACCGACCCCTTCGAATGGAGAAACAACAGCCTGCTGCAGCTCAACCCCCACTATACCTACGAGGACAAGTCCATCCGCCTGCGCTTAGGCGTGCACGTGGATTGGCAGACCACGGTGGGCAGCGGCATCAAGGTGGCTCCTGACGTGGCCCTCGACGCCACCGTGAGCCCCGGCTATGTGCTCTACCTGAAAGCCGGAGGAGGCACGGAGCAGCACCACTTCGGCCGCCTCAACCAGGCTTCTCCCTACTGGCAGGCCACTGCCCAGCCCCTCACCGCCTACCGCCCCATTGCCGGCGAGGCAGGCCTGAAGGCCTCACCGCTCACCGGGCTGGAGTTCCGCCTGTTCGGCGGCTACCGCATCACCAAGAACGACCTGCTGCTGGTCCCCTCGATGGATGCCGACCTGCTGGCCTGGACGGTCCGGCTGCACCAGGAAAAGACCAAGCAGGCCTACGGAGGCGCGGCGGTGGACTATGACTACAAAGGACTGGTGGGCTTCTCGCTGAGCGGCACCTACGCCAACTGGAAGGCCGACGACACCTGGATGCTGGCCCTGAAGCCCGAACTGGAGATAGACGCCGCCCTGCGCTGCCGCATCCTGCCGGGACTGCACGCCAACGTCAGCTACCGCTACGAAGGACGGACCAAGGCCGACGGCGTGAAAATGGAGGCCGTCAGTCTGCTGGGAGCCGGTGCCGACTACCGGCTGCTGGACCGGCTGACCGTCTTCGCCCGGCTGAACAACCTGCTGGGCAAGCACTACTTCACGACCGAAGGCTATCCCGCGCAGGGATTCCATGCCCTCGGCGGCCTCAGCGTCGATTTCTAAACCATCACCGCCACTTCTTCTCCATCGGGCCGGAGAGAAACACCGCTCACAGCTGTTTCTCTCCGGCCCGACGAGCATCTCCTCCCCGGTTCCAACTGTGAAAGAAACATAATAAGTTTTTCCTTTTCTGACAGAATGGCTACCTTAGCCGTACGAATTGAAAAAACCTTTTGGAACCCATGTCTTCACGCACTACCTGCCTCTACTATAAAAGCGCCATCGCCGTGCTGGCCCTGCTGTTGGGGGGAATGGCCGCCCGCTGTGCCCTGCCCTGGACCGACGACCCTCCTGAGACTACCGCCGCATACAGCTGCATGGAAGTCCCCCGCCAAATCACCTTCTGCAACGAACAGATAGACCTGACCCGCTTCGACCGCCGCGAACGGATGGACCGCGAACTGCTGGCCATGACCTATATGCACAGCAACTCCCTGCAAATCATCAAACGTGCCAACCGCTACCTGCCCGTCATCGAACGGCTGCTGGCCGACAACGGCGTGCCCGACGACCTGAAATACCTCATGGTGATAGAAAGCAGCCTCAACCCGCTGGCCCTCTCGGCGGTAGGAGCCGCCGGCCTGTGGCAGTTCATGCCCGACACCGGGCGTGAGTTCGGCCTCACCGTGAACAGCCACGTGGACGAACGCTACCACATAGAGAAGGCCACCCGCGCCGCCTGCCGCTACCTGAAACAAGCCTACGCCAAATACGGCAACTGGCTGAGCGTGGCCGCCGCCTACAACGGCGGACAGGGACGCATCTCGAAGGAGCACGCCCGGCAATACGAGGACGAGGCCCTCGACCTGCACCTCACGGAAGAGACCGCCCGCTACATCTACCGCATCCTGGCGGCCAAACTGCTGCTGACCGACCCGCGCCCCTTCGGTTTCCGCCTGCGGGCCTCGGACCTGTATGCCCCGATACCGTTCCGCGAAATCACCGTAGGCAGCACCATCGAAGACCTGCCCCGCTTCGCCAAAAGCCAAGGCACCACCTACGCCCTGCTGCGCCAGCTCAACCCCTGGATACGAGGACGGTCACTGCCGGTACAGGGCAAGACCGGCTATGTGCTCCGCATCCCCGACCCCGAAGGGATGCACTACAACCCGAAAGTCATTATCCCCCACCACCCGCAATGGGTGACGGAAGAGCCCTGAGCAAAGCGACGGGAAAAAAGACACTTAACAACCTAAAACCATACTGATTATGAAAAAAATGCTATTGACAGGACTGCTGGGCGTGGTCGGACTGACCGCCTCCTCGCAGACATTCAAGGAATGGCAGGACGCGGAAGTCAACGCCGTGAACCGTGCGCCCATGCACAGCCACTTCTTTGCCTATGAAAACACGGACGCCGCCGCCAAGGCCGTGAAGGAGCACTCGAAAAACTTCATGAGCCTGAACGGCACCTGGAAGTTCAACTGGGTGCAGAACGCCGATCAGCGGCCGACGGACTTCTGGCAGACCACCTTCAACGACAAGGGCTGGGACGACCTGAAAGTGCCCGCCGTGTGGGAACTCAACGGCTACGGCGACCCTATCTACGTCAACGTGGGATACGCCTGGAGAAGCCAATACAAGAACAACCCGCCCTACGTGCCCACCGAGAACAACCACGTGGGCTCGTACCGCAAGGAAATATTCGTCCCCGCCGACTGGAACGGCAAGGACATCTTCGCCCACTTCGGCTCCGTGACCTCCAACATGTACCTGTGGGTGAACGGCTCCTTCGTAGGCTATAGCGAAGACAGCAAGCTGGAAGCCGAATTCGACCTGACCAAATACCTCCGGCCGGGACAGAAGAACCTGATAGCCTTCCAGGTGTTCCGCTGGTGCGACGGCACCTACCTGGAAGACCAGGACTTCTTCCGCTACAGCGGTGTGGGCCGCGACTGCTACCTCTATGCCCGCAACCGCCAACGCATTGACGACATCCGCATCTTCCCCGACCTGGACAGCGACTACAAGAACGGCTCGCTCACCGTCCGCCTCGACCTGAAAGGCAGCAACAACGTCACCCTGGAGCTGCTGGATGCCCGCCAGCAGACAGTGGCCGCCACCGAGGTGAAAGGCAGCGGACAGGTTGCGGCCACGCTGAACGTGGAGAACCCGCAGAAATGGAGCGCCGAACTGCCTTACCTGTACACCCTGCGGGCCTCTGTGAAAAAAGGGAACGACGTGACCGAAGTGGTCCCCGTCCCGGTGGGATTCCGCAAGATAGAGCTGAAGAACGCCCAGATTCTGGTCAACGGGCAACCGGTCCTCTTCAAGGGTGCCGACCGCCACGAACTGGACCCCGACGGCGGCTACGTGGTGTCGAAGGAACGGATGCTGCAAGACATCCGGCTCATGAAACAGTTCAACCTGAACGCCGTCCGCACCTGCCATTATCCCGATGCCAACCTGTGGTATGACCTGTGCGACCAATACGGCATCTATGTCGTAGCCGAGGCCAACGTAGAGGCCCACGGCATGGGATACGAGGAGAAGACACTGGCCAAGAACCCCATTTATAAGAAAGCCCACCTGGAGCGCAACCAGCGCAACGTGCAGCGCGGCTTCAACCATCCGAGCATCATCTTCTGGTCACTGGGCAACGAGTCGGGCTACGGACCCAACTTCGAGGCCGCCTACGACTGGATAAAGGCCGAAGACCCCACCCGCGCCGTACAGTATGAACAGGCCGGACTGAACGGCAAGACCGACATCTTCTGCCCCATGTACTATTATTATACCGACTGCGCCAAATACGGTGCCGACGCCAGCATGACCAAACCGCTGATACAGTGCGAATATGCCCATGCCATGGGGAACTCGCAAGGCGGATTCAAGGAATACTGGGACCTGATACGCAAGTATCCGAACTACCAGGGCGGCTTCATCTGGGACTTCGTGGACCAGTCCTGCCGCTGGACCGGCAAGAACGGCAAGACCATCTATGCCTACGGAGGCGACTTCAACCGGTTCGATGCCAGCGACAACAACTTCTGTGACAACGGCCTGGTGAGCCCCGACCGCCGGCCCAACCCGCACATGTACGAGGTAGGCTACTACTACCAGAACATCTGGGTCACCGCAGCCGACCTGGGCAAAGGCGAAATCAACGTGTACAACGAGAACTTCTTCCGCGACCTCTCGGCCTACACCCTGGAATACGAGGTACTGGCCAACGGTGAGGTCATCCGCACCGGACGCATCGACCGGCTGGACATCGCCCCGCAACAGACCGCCATAGTGCAGCTGGACCTGGGCAAGACCTGCGCCTGCAAAGAATGGCTGCTGAACGTGCGCTTCGTACAGAAACACCGCGAAGGACTGCTGCCCGCCGGCCACATCGTGGCCGAAAACCAGCTGGCGTTGACCGAATATAAGGCACCGGACATGGAGCTGGCCAACGTGACAGAGACCAACCAGCTGCCGGTCATCCCGACAGTAGCCGAGAACGACCACCACTACCTGATTGTGAAGGGTGCGGACTTTGACGCAGAGTTCAACAAACGGACCGGCTTCCTGACGCATTACGAAGTGGAGGGCACCAACTTCCTGAACGAAGAGGCCGCCCTGACCCCCAACTTCTGGCGGGCCCCGACCGACAACGACTACGGAGCCGGACTGCAACGGCACTACGCCGCCTGGAAACAGCCCGACTGGAAACTGGAACAGCTGACCCACAACACCCAGAACGGAGTGGTGACCGTCTGCGCCACCTACACGATGCAGAACATCCCCGGCCGGTTGAGCCTGACCTACGTCATCAACAACCGGGGAGACATCAAGGTGACACAAAAGCTGGAGGCCGACAAAAACGCCACCGTGGGCAACCTGTTCCGCTTCGGTATGCAGCTGCCGATGCCCAAGTCGTTCGAACAGATTGCCTACTACGGACGCGGACCGATAGAAAACTACGCCGATCGTAACCACAGCACGGCACTGGGCCTCTACCGCCAGACCGTGAGCGAACAGTATTACAGCTACATCCGTCCGCAGGAAAGCGGCAACAAGACCGACATCCGCTGGTGGACCCTGACCAACGCCGCGGGCACCGGCCTTCAGTTCACGGCAGCCGCCCCCTTCTCGGCCTCGGCACTGCACTACCGCATCGACACCCTCGACGACGGTGACCAGAAAGACCAGCGGCACTCGGGAGAACTGGAAGAAGACGACGTGACGAACTTCTGCATCGACCAGGCACAGCAAGGACTGGGCTGCGTCAACAGCTGGGGTACCCCTCCCGAAAAGGAATACATGCTGCCCTATGGCGACTATGAATTCACGTTCATCATGCGTCCGGTGAAAAACCGGCTATAATACAAGGATTATTCTAACCACAAAGAAAGATGAAACGACAACTGACAACTGTAATGGCTTTGTTGGCTACCCTCTTGCTCGGCACCTCCTGTACGGGAGATGCCGGGGCAGGGAAGCCCTCCGCCAAAGAACCGGTGGACTATGTGAACCCCTACATGGGCAACATCAGCCACCTGCTGGTACCCACGTTCCCCACCGTACAACTGCCCAACAGCCTGCTGCGCGTCTATCCGGAACGTGCCGACTTTACAGGCGACCGCCTGAACGGCCTGCCGATTATCGTGACCAACCACCGCGAGCGTTCGGCCTTCAACCTCTCCCCCTACCAGGGCGACGAGGCAGGACTGCAACCAGTCGTGCCGTTCAGCTATGACCGGGAGCAGCTGTGCCCCTACCGCTACCAGGTGTATTTGGACAATGCCGAAATCAACGTCGACTACGCCCCCTCGCACCAAAGTGCCGTCTATGCCCTGCAGTTCGAACGGCAGGCACCGGCCTACCTCATCTTCAACACCCGCAACGGCAAGCTGGAAGCGGCCGGCAACACCGTCAGCGGCTACCAGTACATTGACCGCACCACCAAAGTCTATCTCTATGCCGAGACCGACCGCCAGCCAGTGAAAATCCTGGCCGTGACCGCCCAAGGCACAGAAGAACGACCGACCGTCGAGGGGCAGAACGTGGCGATAGCCTTGGCCTACGGCGAAGGGCTGCCACAGGTAGGGGTGCGCTACGGGGTCTCGCTCATCAGCACCGAACAGGCCAAGAAGAACCTGCAGCGGGAGATTGCCTCCTACGATGTCTGTACCGTGGCACAGAACGGACGCAACGCCTGGAACGAGGCGTTGGGCAAAATCCGCGTGCAGGGCGGCACAGAGGCCGACAAGGCCGTCTTCTACACCTCTTTCTACCGTTGCTACGAGCGTCCGATCTGCCTGAGTGAGGACGGACGTTATTACAGTGCCTTCGACGGACAGGTACATGAAGACGGAGGCCGCCCCTTCTACACCGACGACTGGATTTGGGACACCTACCGGGCCGCCCACCCGTTGCGCCTTCTGGTGGACAACCAGAAAGAGAACGACATCATCCACTCCTTCCTCCTCATGGCCGATCAGATGGGTAACCAGTGGATGCCCACTTTCCCCGAGGTGACGGGTGACACCCGCCGCATGAACTCGAACCATGCCGTGGCCACCGTCATCGACGCGTACCGAAAGGGGGCACGCGGTTTCGAGCTGGAGAAAGCCTACGAAGCCTGCAAGAAGGGGATGGAAGAAAAGACGCTGATCCCCTGGTCGGCCGCTCCGGCAGGCTGGCTCGACGCCTTCTACAAAGACCACGGCTACATCCCGGCCTTGCGCCCGGGCGAGAAAGAGACGGTGCCCCACGTGTCCATCTGGGAGAAGCGTCAGCCGGTAGCCGTCACGCTGGGAACCGCCTACGACCAGTGGTGCCTGTCGCAGATAGCACAAGAACTGGGAAAGACCGAAGAGGCGGCCCACTACCTGCGCTGCTCGTACAACTACCGCCACCTGTATAACCCCGACACCCGCTTCTTCCATCCGAAAGACAAAGACGGGCAGTTCATCCGTCCGCTCGACTACCGCTACGACGGCGGTCTGGGCGCACGCGACTATTACGACGAGAACAATGGGTATGTGTACCGGTGGGACGTGCAGCACAACATCGGGGACCTGATTCACCTCATGGGGGGCAACGAGCACTTCACGGCGGCCCTCGACTCGATGTTCAATACCCCGCTGGGAATGTCGAAGTGGCAGTTCTACAGCTTCCTGCCCGACCATACCGGAAACGTGGGCATGTACTCCATGGCCAACGAGCCGAGCCTCCACGTGCCGTATCTCTATAATTATGCCGGACAGCCCTGGATGACCCAAAAGCGCATCCGCACCCTGCTGAAACAATGGTTCCGCAATGACCTGATGGGGGTTCCGGGCGATGAGGACGGCGGCGGAATGTCTTCTTTCGTGGTGTTCAGCCAGATGGGCTTCTATCCGGTCACTCCCGGTTCGCCTACCTACAACATCGGCAGCCCGGTATTCACCAACGTACAAGTGGAGCTGGGCAACGGCAAGACCTTCGAGATACGGGCGCACCACGCTTCGGAGGAGAACAAGTACATCCAAAGCGCTAAGCTGAACGGTGTCGAGTGGAACCAGCCTTGGTTCAGCCACGAAGATTTGGCGGAAGGCGGCCTGTTGGAACTGGAAATGGGACCGAAAGCCAACAAGGAATGGGGCACGCAGACACCTCCTTTCTCGGCCGGTGTCCTACAATGAACTTGAACGGTGTTTGAACGGTGTTCGAACACCGTTCAAACTTTTATCAGGGGGGGAGCCGTCATACCCCTTCGTAGTCCCGCACGGGCAGCTCGCCCCGCAAGGCTCCCAAAGCATTCATGGCCAATGCCCCCATTTCATCCTCGCCAGGCCACACCACGACAGGAGCCACATGCCTCAACCACTCGCTCAGCCGGCCGGTGCAATAGTCGCTATGGGCCATGCCCCCCGTCACCAGAATGGCATCGGTCTGTCCGTACAAGGCCACATGCATGGCCCCCACCTGCTTGGCAACGGCATACAGCATGGCATCGAGCACCCGCCGGTGCTTCTTGTCTCCGGCACTCGCCCACCGCACGATGGTCGGCACATCCGTCGTGCCGAGGTGTGCCACCAGTCCGCCACGGCCACACAGCATCCGTCGCAATTCCTGCCGCGTATATTTCCCGCTGAAGCACAAGTCCACCAGCTGTCCTGCCGGCAATGTCCCCGCCCGTTCGGGGCTGAAAGGCCCCTCCCCGTCCAAGGCGTTGTTCACATCCACCACCTGCCCGCAACAATGCGCACTGACCGAGATACCGCCGCCCAGATGAACCACCACCAACCGCAGGTCTTCGTACCTACGACCGATGCGGGCCGCATAGCGGCGGGACACGGCCCTACTGTTCAGGGCATGAAACACCGACACACGCGACAGCTCGGGCAGCCCCGTCAGCCGCGCCTCCTCGCGCAACTCGTCCGTCACGGCCGGATCGGCAAAGAAAGCCGGGCAGTCCGCCTCGGCAGCCAGCTCATCGGCTATCCAGACCGCCAGATTGGCCGCATGTTCCATCGTGGCGTTCCACAAATCCCGCTTCACCCGCTCATTGACACGATACACCCCGCCAGGTATGGGATGGGTCAGTCCGCCCCTGGCCACCACCGCATCGAAACACAAGGCGATGCCCGCCCGCTGCAAGGCACCGCGCACATGGCGGCAACGGTAATCATACTGCTCCTGTATCCGGTGAAAAGCCGACAGCTCGCCGGCCGGATGATACAGGCTCTCGCGCCACACCTGCCGCTCCTCCTCATAGACGGCCAGCTTGGTGGACGTGGAACCGGGATTGATGACCAATATCCGCTCGTCCATCGCCTATCCCCCTCCTTCCTTCACATAGCAGGCCAACGCCAGACTGTAATATTTGGAATCGCCCGAGTCGGCCCGCGAAGGCACCACCACCGGTGCGGTGGTACCCGTCAGCATACAGGCCGTATCGGCACCGCCAAACAGCGTCAACGCCTTGTAGAAGACATTGCCGGCCTCGATGTTGGGAAACACCAGCAAATCGGCATTCCCCACCACGGGCGAACACAGGCCCTTCACCTCACCGCTATGGGCATCACAAGCCGTCTTGGCATCCATCGGCCCGTCCATATACACCTCGCCGAACCGGCCCTGCGCCGCGTCCTCCTTCAGCCGGACATAATCCAACGTATGGGGAAACTTGTCGCTCACCTTCTCGGAACAATGGACCAACGCCACACGAGGACAGCCGACTCCCAACCGACGGCATACCGACACATCCGCCCCGACAACCGCCCGGAACTGCGCCAGCGTGGGACGCGGAATGACGGCCACATCCGAACAGAACAACAATTTAGGATAGACCGGCAGCTGCATCACAGCCAGATGGCTCAACACGCCGCCCGGGGGCAAAAGCCCCTCTTCCTTGTTCAGGACCGCCCGCAGCAGGCTGTCGGTATTGATCAGCCCTTTCATCAGCACATCCGCCTCGCCGGCACGTACCAGTGCAACGGCCCTTACCGCCGCCTCTTCGGGCGTGGACGTTTCATAGACCTGGACTCCATCGGGAGCGGCGGCACGCAGCCGCACAGACGGCTCCCGGTGGGCCGCATCGGTCACCAACAGGAACCGGGCGGTCCCTTCACGCAGACTGCGCTGAACCACATACTCCGTATGGGCATCATTAGGGCATACCACGGCCACCCTACGGCGGACACCGCGCCTCTGCAACGCCTGTACCAATTGAGTGAATGAACGGATAAGTTCCATACCATGAGATTTTTAGCAAATATGAAAAAAAGTTCTGGATTTATCTCTATATTTGCCGCGGTTTCTGCAAAAGATTAACTTATCCTTTCAAGACAACGGAGCATGAAGACAATCCATTCCTACGATATAGACACCGATTACCGGCAACTGCACCGGCGTTTCCCCAACCATCCCGACGCACCGGTCATCGGCATCACCGGCAACTATGCCGACGGCAACCTGACCCTGGGCGAAGGCTACTATGCCTCCGTGCTGCAGGCAGGGGCCATCCCATTCATCATCCCTCCTTTCGACGACGACCGGCTGCTGCCGGCACTGCTCGACCGACTGGACGGCATCCTGTTCTCGGGCGGGGCGGACATCAACCCCCTGTTTCTTGGCGAAGAGCCGATACGCGACCTGCACGGCATCAATCCCCACCGCGACCGCCAGGAACTGCTGTTGGTGCGGCTGGCCGCCAACCGCCAACTCCCCATGCTGGGCATCTGCCGGGGCGTGCAGCTCATGAATGCGGCACTGGGCGGCACCCTCTACCAGGATATCTACACCCAACAGGAAGGACAGTTACTCAAACACAGCCAGGAGCTGGAGCGGCCCTATGCCTCGCACACCGTCACCATAGCGCCCGACAGCCGGCTGGCCGGCATCATAGGCACCACCTCACTGGCCGTCAACTCGTTCCACCATCAGGCCGTACGCCAGCCCGCGCCCGGTTTCCGCATCGTGGCACAAGCGGCCGACGGGGTAGTGGAGGCCATCGAAAGCACAGCCTGCAAACCGGCCATCGGCGTGCAGTGGCATCCCGAATGTTTCATCCTGAACCAGGATGACTACATGATGCCCCTGTTCAAGTGGCTCGCAGAAGAAGCCCGCTCGTTCCGTGCCGCTAAGCAGCTGCACCAGCGGATACTCACCCTCGACTCGCACTGCGACACCCCCATGTTCTTCGGACAGGGCATCGACTTCGCCACCCGTGACCCCAAAATCAAAGTGGACCTGCACAAGATGACCGAAGGCCACCAGGACGCCACCATCATGGTGGCCTACCTGGAACAGCAGGAACGGACCGACGAAGCCCTACTCGCCGCTACGGCCAAGGCCGACCGCCTGCTGAATGAAATAGAGCAGCTGGTGGCCGCCAACTGTACGGCTGTGGACATCGCCTACACGCCGGCCGACCTGTACCGGCTGAAACAAGCCGGCAAAAAAGCCATCATGCTGGGCATCGAAAACGGATATGCCATCGGGAAAGACCTCCGCAACGTAGAGCGGTTCCGCCGGCGGGGAGTCGTTTACATGACCCTCTGCCACAACGGGAACAACGACATCTGCGGCTCGGCACGCCACAATGACGAGTGCCTCGGTGTGAGCCCGTTCGGCGAGCAGGTCATCCGGGAAATGAACCGTGTAGGCATGATGGTCGACCTCTCGCACGCAGGCGAGCGTTCGTTCTATGACACCCTCGACATCAGTTCCGTCCCTGTGGTCTGCTCCCATTCGTCCTGCCGTGCCCTCTGCGACCATCCGCGCAACCTGACCGACGAGCAGCTGCTTGCCATCGCACGCAAAGACGGAGTGGTGCAGCTCTGCCTGTACGGCGGTTTCTTGCGCCAGGACGAGCCAGCCACCCTCTTTGACGCCATCGAGCACCTGCACCATATAGTCAACCTGATAGGCATCGAACATGTGGGCATCGGCACCGACTTTGACGGCGACGGAGGTATCATCGGCTGCAATGACTCGTCCGAACTCATCAACCTGACGCGCCGCCTGCTGTACGAACGTTACAGCGAAGAAGACATCCGGCTCATCTGGGGAGGCAACTTCCTGCGGCTCATGGAGCGCATCCAATCCGTATGACTATCCCACTAAAAAAAATACAGCACTATGAATATGAAATCGTACAGACAACTCCTGTTCCTCATCCTGCTGCTGACCGGCACGGCCTTCCTGTCGTGCGGCAACAGCAAGAACCGCCTCCAAGAGCCGACTACCGGTGTGGAAGAAAAAGTCAAGGTGGAAGTACCCACCTTCAACGCCGACAGCGCCTATGCCTACATCGAGCGGCAAGTGGCTTTCGGGCCGCGCGTCCCCAACAGCCGGGCACACTGCGACTGTGGCGACTATCTGGCCGCCCAACTGAAACGTTTCGGCGCGGAGGTCTACAGCCAAACGGCCGAACTGACCGCCTACGACGGCACCCTGCTGCACGCACGTAACCTGATTGGCGTCTACCGTCCGGAAGCCACCAAACGCATCCTGCTCTGCTCCCATTGGGACAGCCGCCCGTATGCCGACCAGGATAAGGAACAGCACCGGCATACGGCCATCGACGGAGCCAATGACGGAGCCAGCGGCGTAGGCGTGCTGCTGGAAATCGCCCGGCAACTGCAACGTCAATCGGCCACCCTGGGCATCGACCTGGTCTTCTTCGATGCAGAAGACTATGGAGCCCCCGACTTCTTCGACGGCCTGCACCGCGCCGAATACTGGTGCCTCGGCTCGCAATACTGGGGACGCATCCCACACACCGCCAACTACAAGGCGCGCTTCGGCATCCTGCTCGACATGGTGGGCGGCAAGAACGCCACTTTCTTCTACGAGGGCTACTCGTCCCGCACGGCCGGCAAAGCCATGAAAAAAATATGGAAAGCGGCCGAGCGGTTAGGATACAGCCGCTATTTCATTGCGCAAGAGGGCGGCGAAGTGACCGATGATCATGTCTTCGTCAACCGTTTCCGCCAGATTCCCTGCGTAGACATCATCGACTATGACCCACACTCGGACACCGGCTTCAACCCGACCTGGCACACCCTGGACGACAATATGGAGCATATCGACAAAGCCACCCTACAGGCCGTGGGCCAGACCCTGCTCGAAGTCATCTATAACGAACAATGACCCCCACCGGTCCCGTTTTCGCATAGAAAAGGCATCCTTTTTCCAAAGGTTTCTTCTTTTCCGCAAAAAAACCAAAAATCAAGGGCAAACGACCTAAAATTAGCGGTGTTTTCTGTGCTTACTTGCAAAATTAAGGCTATCTTAGCATAGAACTTTAATGATTCTTGTTATGCACTATTGTAACTATTATTGTATTATCATGGCCGGAGGCGCAGGCCGCCGGTTCTGGCCATATAGTCGTAAAACATTGCCGAAACAGTTCCTTGATTTTTTCGGGACCGGACAGACCCTTTTGCAGCAGACCTTCGAAAGGTATCGGCAGATAGTGCCGTTGGAAAACATCTACATTACCACGCATACGGACTATAAGGAACTGGTACGGGACATGTTGCCCGAAGTGGACGACGCACATATCATCGCGGAAGAAGAACGGCGCAATACGGCTCCTTCCATCGCCTATGCCTCGCACGTCATCGAGCAGGTCAACCCCCATGCGACAGTAGTGGTAGCCCCCTGCGACCACCTGATACTGAAAACGGAGGAATTCAAGGAAGCCATCCTCAAAGGACTGGGGTTTGCCGAACGCAACGACAAGCTGCTGACCATCGGCATCAAGCCCAGCCGTCCGGAGACAGGCTATGGCTATATCCAGATAGATGACGAGGAGAAAGAGGGATTCTTCAAGGTCAAGACCTTCATCGAAAAGCCGGCAAGGGAATTTGCAGAAATCTTCATCCAGAGCGATGAGTTCTTCTGGAACTCGGGTATCTTCATCTGGAACCTGCACACCATCAAAAAGGCCTTCCACGAATATATGGCCGAGATATGTCCGCGGGTGGATTGTGACGTTCCCGATTTCACCTCCTGCCCCAACATCTCCATCGATTACAGCATCATGGAAAAGGCCGACAATGTGTACGTGCAGCTCTGCGATTTCGGCTGGGCGGATCTCGGTACATGGGAGTCGTTGTATGAGGCGCTGCCCAAAGACAAGGCCCGCAATGTGGCTGTGAACGACAACGCACTGCTCTACAACTGCAAAGACACCATCGTGTCGCTGCCCGAAGGCAAACTGGCGGTGGTACAGGGGTTGGAAGGCTATCTGGTGGCCATGCGCAACGACGTAGTGCTGGTCTGCAAAAAAGACGACCAAAACGCCATCCGCAAATTCGTGAACGATGTAGAAATGAAATTCGGAGAAAAATTCTCTTGAAAGACAGGCTACCGGCACACCTGCCGGACAAGACAAGGAACCTCCACTCCCCTCATGCGAAGGGAGTGGAGGCTTTTTATGAAGTGGAAGAATAGAAAATCAGGCATGCTGCGCCGCCCAAGCCGACTGGATGGCAGCCGCTACCGACCGGAACTCCTCATCGGTGAGTTTCAGCTTCGGGTTAGAGAAGATCATATCCGATTCTTTCTGGATAGGAATGAGATGAATGTGTGCATGCGGCACCTCCAGCCCGATGACGGCCTGTCCCACCTTCTTGCAAGGGAAGGCCTGACGGATGGCCAACGCCACCCGCTTCGCAAAGACCTGCATGGCGGCCAGCTCCTCATCGGTCAGGTCGAAGATATAATCCACCTCCCGTTTGGGAACCACCAGCGTGTGTCCTTTCGCCAACGGATTGATATCGAGAAAAGCATAGAAACGGTCGTCTTCCGCCACCTTATAGCTGGGAATTTCGCCCGCGATAATTTTACTGAATATTGTTGCCATATAACTTATGAGTATTAAAGAAGGCAGACCCGCTGCACGCAGACCTGCCTTACCGTTAAAATGATATACCTGTCACTTCCAGACTGATTTTACCCTGCGGGATGGTGATTTCGGCCACATCGCCCACCTTCTTGCCCAGCAGTCCCTGTGCAATCGGGGTGTTGACGGAAATCTTTCCCTGCTTGAGGTTGGCCTCGCTCTCCGACACGATGGTATAGGCCATCTTCATGCCGGTCTTGACGTTCTTCAGCTCCACACGGGTAAGAATCTGCACCGTATCGCATTTCAGCTTTGATGTATCGATAATCTTGGCTTCGCTGATGGTAGCCTTCAGCTGGTTGATTTTAGATTCCAGCATACTCTGCGCCTCTTTGGCCGCATCGTATTCCGCATTTTCCGACAAGTCACCCTTGTCACGCGCTTCCGCAATGGCAGCGATGATCTTCGGACGCTCTACCGCCTCCAACTGCCGCAATTCCGCCACCAGTTTCTGGTAGCCTTCTTCTGACATATAAGCCATTTCTATTTTCCTCCTAATTTTTATGATTGTTATAAATAGATTTCTGTTGGAACAAAAGAAAAAAGAATTCCGACATCAAAACAACAATGCCGGAACCCTTCATTCGTATATCCTTCATGCAAAGATAGCCCTTTTAAAGTTATGACACAAGTTTAGGCCGGGCTATTTAGGATGCTTTTCAACATTTTATAATAGTTTCTTTATTTCCTCTTCCAAAGCGGTCTTCTCGCCCACCCGTACAGCCAGCTCGTTGTTGCGGTTGACCACAAAAGCGGCCGGCAGCTCTGTCACCCCATATATATTAAGGTAGGGGGAATAGGGTCCCTGCGGGTCGCGCACACAAATCCAAGGCAGATTGTCGCTGGCCGTCTTCCAGAAATGCTCATCGGCATCCAAGGCTATCTGATAAATCTCCAGCCCCTGGCCGGCATACTTGCCATAGAGTTCGCGAAGGGCGAGGTTGCGTGCCGCCGATGCGGCATGCTGATAGACCGTAAAGTCAATCAGTACGACTTTTCCCTTCAAATCGGTCAGATGACGGGTGACACCGTGCACATCCATCAGCGGAATGTCAATGATGGAAGCCTCGCGCACCACTCCGGCAGGCAACTCCACCTCTTTCACCTGCGGCGTACGTGTATTCTTCATCCCCTTGATGACCATATTATAGAGGTTGCGCGAACGGTCGGCATGCGGATACAGGTTGTTCAGACTGGTGGCCACGGCGGCAAAGCACTTGATGTCATCCTTATTGCTCAACGGGTCGAAAATCATATAGCCGTTCAGTTGCTGGAACAAAGCGAAATAAGCATAAGACTTGTTAGGCCCCACGAAAATATAGTTGCGCTTCACGGCATCTTTGTACCGGTCAATCAGGTGCATCAGGCTGTCGTGCGCAACGCCTGCAGGCAATCCCGCCGTCCCGAGCTGGTTCACACGGTTTTGCAGGTCGGCCTGGAGCAGCACCAGCTCCTTGATTTTGGCATTGTTGTCCGAGCCCTCTATCTGATAATCGGTGGCGAAATGACCGTAGTCGGCACGCACGGTGACGGTCTCGGTAGAGTCGACGGCAAAATTGATCACCTTTCCCTCCATCCGCAGCCGGTAGAAATCGGGTGCTTCCGGACGTGGCTGTGTGAACTTGAACGTCCCGCCCGTCCCCAACCGTACAGAATCGAGTGCCACGATGCCTTCCAGCCCCGTCTGCTCAAAATACAACATCTTGTCGGCAGCATCGGCCACCTGTCCTTCTACCTTAAAAGCAGGCTCACTGACGCACGACGCAAGACCGGCCGCCAGCACTGCTGCCACCAAATACGCATTTCTTTTCATTCCTGGTAATAATCTGTTTTTTCCGGTGCAAAGATACGGCTTTTCATGGTTTTGCAAAGTTTTTATCCATCTTCTTGTCTGTCAAAGCCGTGATTTTCACTGTCAAAAAGGAACTATTTCAATAAAAAACCAAAATAGCCCAAAGATTTATCCCTTTCAACCCGCATCCGTAGGATAAAATCGCTATCTTTGTGCGCTTTTATGACGAAATAATTTAATAAAAATTTTATGATTAATCCTATTGTTAAGACGATCGAGTTAGGCGATGGCAGAACCATCACCCTCGAAACGGGAAAGCTGGCAAAACAGGCAGATGGTGCTGTTATGCTACGCATGGGAAATACCATGTTGCTGGCTACTGTTTGTGCAGCAAAAGATGCAGTTCCCGGTACTGATTTCATGCCCCTTCAGGTAGAGTATAAAGAGAAATATTCCGCATTCGGACGCTTTCCGGGCGGATTTACCAAACGCGAGGGCAAGGCTTCTGACTATGAAATCCTGACCTGTCGCTTGGTAGACCGTGCGCTCCGTCCCCTCTTCCCGGACAATTTCCATGCAGAAGTATATGTGAATATCATTCTGTTCTCGGCCGACGGCGTAGATATGCCCGACGCCTTGGCCGGACTGGCAGCCTCAGCCGCACTGGCCGTATCAGACATTCCCTTCGGAGGCCCCATTTCGGAAGTGCGTGTAGCCCGCGTTGACGGCCAGTTCGTCATCGACCCCACCTTTGAAATGCTGGAACGTGCCGACATGGACATCATGGTAGCCGCTACGTATGAGAACATCATGATGGTAGAAGGCGAAATGAGCGAAGTGTCCGAACAGGACCTGCTGGAAGCCATGAAGTTCGCCCACGAAGCCATCAAGGTACACTGCAAGGTGCAGATGGAACTGATGGAAGAAGCCGGCAAGACCCAGAAGCGCGAATATTGCCACGAAGAAAACGATGAAGACCTGCGCAAGGCCGTACACGAAGCCTGCTATGACAAGGCGTATGCCATCGCACAGTCGGGCAACAAGAACAAGCACGAGCGTGAGGAGGCCTTCACCGCCGTATGCGAGGAATTCAAGGCCCAATTCTCCGAAGAAGAGCTGGAAGAAAAGGGAGGCATGATTGACCGTTATTATCACGATGTGGAAAAAGAAGCCATGCGCCGCTGCATCCTCGACGAGGGCAAGCGTCTGGACGGACGTGCCACCACCGATATCCGCCCCATCTGGTGCGAAGTCAGCCCGCTGCCCGGTCCTCACGGTTCTTCCATCTTCACACGCGGCGAGACACAATCGCTGAGCACCGTCACCTTGGGTACCAAGCTGGACGAGAAGATTGTCGACGACGTGCTGGACCAGCACAAGGAACGTTTCCTGCTGCATTATAACTTCCCGCCGTTCTCTACCGGCGAAGCCAAGGCACAGCGCGGTGTAGGCCGCCGCGAGATTGGCCACGGACATCTGGCATGGCGTGCCCTGAAAGGACAGATTCCCGCCAACTATCCCTACACCATCCGTATCATGTCTGACATCCTCGAATCCAACGGCTCTTCTTCAATGGCTACGGTTTGTGCCGGCACATTGGCGTTGATGGATGCGGGTGTACCGATGAAGAAACCGGTATCCGGTATCGCCATGGGTTTGATCAAGAACGCAGGTGAAGAAAAATACGCTGTCCTGTCGGATATCCTCGGCGATGAAGACCACCTCGGCGATATGGACTTCAAGGTGACTGGAACACGCGACGGCATCACCGCCACACAAATGGATATCAAGTGCGACGGTCTGACCTACGACATTCTGGAAAAAGCACTCTTGCAGGCTAAACAGGGCCGCGAATACATCCTCGGCAAACTGACCGACTGCCTCGCAGAACCGCGTCCGGAACTGAAGCCGCACGCTCCGCGTATCGAGATGATGACCATTCCGAAAGAATTCATCGGTGCTGTCATCGGCCCGGGCGGCAAGATTATCCAGGGTATGCAGGAAGAGACCGGTGCCACCATCACTATCGAAGAAATCGACGGTGTGGGCCGTATCGAGATCTCGGGCAACAACAAGCAGAGCATCGACGGTGCCATCCGTCTGATAAAGGGCATTGTCGCCGTTCCCGAAGTAGGCGAAGTCTACAAAGGTAAAGTGCGCTCCATCATGCCTTATGGTGCGTTCGTCGAATTCCTGCCGGGCAAGGATGGTTTGCTCCATATCTCTGAAATCGATTGGAAGCGCCTGGAAACCATCGAAGAAGCCGGACTGAAAGAAGGCGATGAAATTGATGTGAAACTGCTCGACATCGACCCGAAGACCGGCAAGTTCAAGCTGTCACATAAGGTATTGCTGCCCAAACCGGAAGGCATGTCGGAAGAAGGTGGCCGTCCCCGTCGCGAAAAAAGACAGCAGCATAAAGAAAGAAACTGATGGCTGACTGAAACAATCAGTTGAACCGTTTTATAGAGGAGGGTGTGTCAAGGCATACCCTCCTCTTTTTTTATAGCCTCAACAGATGGCTAACCAGCGGAGGTAGTGTTGCTTTTCGCTACCCTGCAAAAAGAAAGCACCTCAAAATCAAAAGATTCAGAAGTGCTTTATGTACCCAGACCCGGGGTCGAACCGGGATGGATGTTACTCCACTGGTGTTTGAGACCAGCGCGTCTACCGATTCCGCCATCTGGGCAACTCGTTTTCCGTTTGCGATTGCAAAGGTAGTAGTTTTTCTCAATATCGCAAAGCTTTCGGACTGTTTTTTATAAAAAAGGCACAGTCTTTATGATGTTCCTCCCCCATAAACGAGGGAAAAAACTCATAAAGACTGTGTCCTTCTCTATAGAAACGTCACCTCACAAGGTGAAGCAGACTTACTCTACATCACTGTAGTCCAACACATTCTTGCGGTTGGCAAGGATGCGGTCATATTCTTCTTTCGATCCGACAATAATCTTCTCGAATTCACGCTGACCGGTACCGGCAGGAATCAAGTGACCGCAGATAACGTTTTCTTTCATACCTTCCAGTTTGTCCACTTTACCGTTGATGGCAGCCTCGTTCAGTACCTTAGTCGTTTCCTGGAAGGAAGCGGCCGACATAAAGCTGGATGTCTGCAATGCGGCACGGGTAATACCCTGCAGAATCTGTGTCGAAGTAGCCGGAACAGCGTCACGCACTTCTACCGGTTTCAAGTCGCGGCGTTTCAACATACTGTTCTCATCGCGGAGCTTGCGGGCCGTTACAATCTGACCCGGCTGGAGGTTCTGCGAATCACCGGCATCAATGACCACCTTCTTGCCCCAAATGCGGTCGTTCTCTTCGTTGAATTCCAGACGGTCTACCACCTGTTGTTCCAAGAAGCGTGTATCTCCCGGTTCATCAATCTGCACCTTACGCATCATCTGACGGACAATAATCTCAAAGTGCTTGTCATTGATCTTCACGCCTTGCAGACGATAAACGTCCTGGATTTCGTTCACGATATATTCCTGTACCGCCGTAGGACCTTTGATGGCCAAGATATCAGCAGGTGTAATGGCACCGTCGGACAATGGTGTACCGGCACGCACATAGTCGTTCTCCTGTACCAGAATCTGCTTGGACAGAGCCACCAGATACTTGCGGACATCACCTGTCTTGGAAGTGACAATGATTTCCCGGTTACCACGTTTGATCTTGCCCATGGTCACTTCACCGTCGATTTCGGAAACGACAGCCGGGTTGGACGGATTACGTGCCTCGAACAATTCAGTGACACGGGGAAGACCACCGGTGATATCACCCGCCTTACCAACGGCACGCGGAATCTTCACGAGGATGTCACCCGACTTCACCATTTCCTTGTCTTCCACTACCACATGGCCACCTACCGGCAAGTTGTAGGTACGGATAATATTGCCATTTTCGTCCAGAATATGGAGTGACGGAATCTTGTTCTTGTCCTTCGATTCGGTAATGATGATTTCACGCAGACCGGTAGCCTCATCCGATTCCACCTTATATGTCACGTTTTCAATCACCGATTCGAAATCAATCTTACCGGCAGCCTCGGTCACGATGACAGCATTGAAGGGGTCCCACTTGGCAATGAGCTTGCCTACCTCTACCACTTCTCCATCGGAAGCATAGAGCTTAGAGCCATAAGGCACATTGTGGGTAGACAGGACAATGCCCGTATTGACATCGACGAAGCGTACCTCAGCCAGACGTCCTACCACTATCTTCACCGGTTCACCCGTCTCTTCTACCGCATCTACCGTACGGAGTTCCTCAAATTCCAGTCGGGAAGGATTCTTGGCCACAATACTTGCATTGGCCGCCATGTTCCCGGCGATACCACCGGCATGGAAGGTACGCAACGTCAGCTGTGTACCCGGTTCACCGATTGACTGGGCGGCAATCACACCGACAGCTTCGCCCTTCTGTACCATGCGGCTGGAAGCCAGGTTACGTCCGTAGCACTTCGCACAAACACCTTTCTTCGACTCACAAGTCAATACCGAACGAATCTCGACACTTTCTATCGGCGATTTCTCAATCTCTTCGGCAATGGCCTCTGTGATCTCCTCACCGGCAGCGACAATCAGATTGCCAGTCGTAGGATGGATGATGTCATGCACAGACACACGGCCCAGGATACGCTCATACAACGTGGCGATCACTTCATCATTGTTCTTCAATGCCGTGCAGACCAGACCACGCAACGTGCCGCAGTCTTCTTCGTTGATGATGACATCGTGTGAGACATCCACCAGTCGGCGGGTCAGGTATCCGGCATCGGCTGTCTTCAAGGCAGTATCGGCAAGACCCTTACGGGCACCGTGGGTAGAGATAAAGTACTCCAGCACCGACAAGCCTTCCTTAAAGTTCGAAAGAATCGGGTTCTCGATAATCTGCGCACCTTCGGCACCGGCTTTCTGCGGCTTCGCCATCAAACCACGCATACCCGACAGCTGACGGATCTGCTCCTTCGAACCACGGGCTCCCGAATCCAGCATCATGAAGACGGAGTTGAAACCTTGGTCATCGTTCTTGATGGTCTTGTACAGGATATCTGACAAGTCGCTGTTGACGTGTGTCCATGTATCGATGACCTGGTTGTAACGTTCGTTGTCGGTGATGAAACCCATGTTATAGTTCATCATGATCTGTTCCACTTCCTCGTTACCACGCTTCACCAGCTCTTCCTTTTCCTTCGGGATGATGATATCACCCAAGTTGAAGGACAAACCGCCTTCGAAGGCCTTGCGATAACCGAGGTTCTTGATGCCATCGAGGAATTCACAGGCACGTGCCACACCCACCCGCTTGATAACGTCACTGATAATGTCACGCAATGACTTCTTGGAGATAATCAGGTTCAGATAGCCACATTCATCGGGCACCAGTTCATTGACGATGATACGGCCTACCGAAGTCTCCTTTATCATCTTCTTCACAATGTTGCCGTTTTCATCCACATCCTTGGTCAGGACGCTGATGATGGCATGAATGTCCACCTTGCCTTCATTGTAGGCAATCATGGCCTCTTCGGGACCATAGAACACCAGGCCTTCGCCCTTGGCTCCCTTACGGAGCTTGGTGATGTAATACAGGCCCAACACCATATCCTGTGCAGGCACTGTGATAGGAGCACCATTGGCAGGATTCAATATGTTGTGCGACTGGAGCATCAACAACTGTGCTTCCAGTACGGCTTCATTGCTCAGAGGCAAATGAACCGCCATCTGGTCACCGTCGAAGTCGGCATTGAACGCCGTACATGCCAACGGATGAAGCTGAATAGCCTTACCTTCGATCATTCTCGGCTGGAAGGCCTGGATACCCAGACGGTGCAATGTCGGGGCACGGTTCAACAATACCGGATGTCCTTTCATGACATGTTCCAGAATGTCCCAGATAACCGATTCCTTACGGTCTACAATCTTCTTGGCCGATTTTACTGTCTTCACAATACCACGCTCAATCAGCTTACGGATGATGAACGGCTTGTACAGTTCGGCAGCCATCAGTTTCGGAATACCGCATTCACCCATCTTCAGTTCGGGACCGACAACGATGACCGAACGGGCCGAGTAGTCCACACGTTTACCCAACAGGTTCTGACGGAAACGTCCCTGCTTACCCTTCAAGCTGTCCGACAATGATTTCAACGGACGGTTGGCATCCGTCTTCACGGCACTCGACTTGCGCGAATTGTCGAACAACGAGTCAACCGCTTCCTGAAGCATACGTTTTTCGTTTCTCAGAATCACTTCAGGAGCCTTGATTTCAATCAGTCGTTTCAGACGGTTGTTACGGATAATCACGCGACGGTACAAGTCGTTCAGGTCCGATGTGGCGAAGCGGCCGCCATCCAGCGGAACCAACGGACGCAGTTCGGGCGGAATGACAGGAACGATGCGCACAATCATCCATTCGGGCTTGTTACGTCCGCGGGAAGCGCGGAACGATTCCACTACCTGCAGACGCTTCAGTGCCTCGTTCTTACGCTGCTGCGACGAATCATTGTTGGCCTTATGGCGCAGCTCATACGAGAGTGCGTCCAAGTCAAGGCCTACCAACAGGTCATAGATGGCTTCGGCACCCATTTTGGCGATGAACTTGTTCGGATCAGTGTCTTCCAGATACTGGTTGTCCTTCGGCAATGTCTCAAGGATGTCCAGATATTCTTCTTCCGACAACAAGTCGTACTTGCTGATGCCGTCTTGTTCCTTCACACCCGCCTGGATGACCACATACCGTTCGTAATAGATAATGGCATCCAGTTTCTTGGTGGGCAGTCCCAACAAATAACCTATCTTGTTAGGCAACGAACGGAAATACCAGATGTGTGCCACAGGCACCACCAGCTGGATGTGTCCGCTACGTTCACGGCGCACCTTCTTCTCGGTCACTTCCACACCGCAACGGTCGCAGACAATGCCTTTATAACGGATGCGCTTGTATTTGCCGCAATGACATTCATAGTCCTTCACCGGACCGAAGATACGTTCACAGAACAGACCGTCGCGTTCCGGCTTGTAAGTTCGGTAATTGATGGTCTCCGGTTTGAGCACTTCACCATACGAGTTCTCCAGAATCTCTTCGGGCGAAGCCAGTCCGATTGTAATCTTTGAGAAATTACTTTTTATCTTTGTGTCTTTTCTAAAAGCCATACTTTGTCTAATATATAATGATGAAGAATTAAAGTTATTCCAACGTGATGCTCAAGCAGAGACCTCTCAGTTCATGCAGCAACACGTTCAAAGATTCAGGAATACCCGGAGTAGGCATCGGTTCACCTTTGACAATGGCTTCGTATGCCTTGGAACGTCCCACTACGTCATCTGACTTGATGGTCAGGATTTCCTGCAGCACATGGGCGGCCCCGAAGGCCTCGATGGCCCAGACTTCCATTTCTCCGAAACGCTGTCCACCGAACTGCGCCTTACCACCCAACGGCTGCTGGGTAATGAGTGAGTACGGACCGATAGAACGGGCGTGCATCTTGTCTTCGACCATGTGGCCCAGCTTCAACATATAGGTGACACCCACTGTTGCCGGCTGGTCGAACCGATCGCCCGTACCACCGTCATACAGATACGTCTTGCAATAACGGGGCAGACCGGCTTTATCCGTCCATTGGTCCAAATCACTCAACGTAGCACCGTCGAAAATAGGAGTGGCGAACTTCACGCCCAGTTCCTTTCCGGCACGGCCCAAAACCGCCTCGAAGATCTGTCCGATGTTCATACGCGAAGGCACACCCAACGGGTTCAGGACAATGTCAACCGGCGTTCCGTCGGCCAAGAACGGCATATCTTCCTGGCGTACCACACGCGACACGATACCCTTGTTACCGTGACGACCGGCCATCTTGTCACCGACACCAATCTTACGCTTCTTGGCAATATATACTTTTGCCATCTGGATGATGCCCGACGGCAATTCGTCACCGATGGTCAAGGCAAATTTCTTACGCTTGAGTTCGGCATCCAGCTCTTTGTACTTCTTCAGGAAGTTCATCACCAGGTCGCGGATCATGTCGTTCTTATGTGCATCGGCTGTCCACTTGCTCAACTGGATGATGGTGTAGTCCAGCGATTCCAAATCACGCTTCGTGAATTTGGCGCCTTTGGCAATCACCTCGGTACCCAGATAGTCTTTCACACCCTGCGACACCTTGTCATTGGTCAAAACCAGCAGCTTCTGCACCAACACATCCTTCAAGGCCGCCGCTTTTTCCTCAAATTCCTCATTCAGCTTCGGCAAGATGGCCTTGTCCGCATTCTTCTCGCTGCGTGTCTTGATGACACGCGAGTAGAGTTTCTTGTCAATCACCACACCACGCAGTGACGGCGAAGCCTTCAACGAAGCGTCCTTCACATCACCGGCCTTGTCACCGAAGATAGCACGCAACAGCTTTTCTTCGGGCGAGGGATCCGATTCTCCCTTCGGAGTGATCTTACCAATCAGGATGTCACCCGGTTCGATGCGGGCACCGATACGTACGATACCGTTTTCGTCAAGGTCTTTGGTGGCCTCTTCGCTGACATTGGGAATATCAGAAGTAAGCTCTTCCATGCCACGCTTCGTCTCGCGGACTTCCAGAATGTATTCGTCTACATGGACAGAAGTGAGGATATCCTCCCGAACCACACGTTCATTCAATACGATGGCATCCTCATAGTTGTATCCTTTCCACGGCATGTAGGCCACGAGCAGGTTCTTGCCCAAAGCCAATTCACCGTTGGCGGTAGAATAGCCTTCCGTCAGTATATCACCTTTCTTCACGCGCTGTCCCTTGTTGCAGATAGGACGCAAGTCAATGGTCATGCTCTGGTTCGTCTTGCGGAATTTCGGAATCCGATATTCCTTCAACGCCGGTTCGAAGCTGACAAATTCTTCATCATCCGTCCGGTCATACAAGATGCGGATGGTCGTTGCATCTACAAAGTCCACCACACCGTCACCTTCGGCGGCAATCTGTGTACGCGAGTCCTCACACAGCTGCTTTTCGATACCGGTACCCACAATCGGTGCCTCAGTCTTGAGCAAAGGCACTGCCTGGCGCATCATGTTCGAACCCATCAACGCACGGTTGGCATCATCATGTTCCAGGAACGGAATCAGCGAAGCGGCGATAGAGGCAATCTGCTGCGGAGAAACGTCCATCAGTTCCACCTGGTCAGGCGTAACCACCGGATAGTCGGCATCACGACGCGCCTTGACTTTTTCGCGGATAAACGTACCGTCATCATTCAGCGGTGCGTTACCTTGTGCGATAATCTTGTCTTCCTCCTCCTCGGCCGAGAGATACTCGATGCCTTCGGGCGAAAGGTCCACCTGCGCATTGGCCACCTTACGGTAGGGAGTGACGATAAAGCCGAGCTCGTTGATTTTGGCATAGACACACAACGAAGAAATCAAACCGATGTTCGGACCTTCGGGCGTCTCAATCGGACACAGACGGCCATAGTGAGTATAGTGTACGTCTCGCACCTCAAAGCCCGCACGGTCACGTGACAGACCTCCAGGACCCAATGCTGACAAACGGCGCTTATGGGTGATTTCAGCCAACGGGTTGGTCTGGTCCATAAACTGTGACAGCGCGTTGGTACCGAAGAACGAATTGATCACCGAGGATATGGTCTTTGCATTGATCAGGTCAATCGGTGTGAATACTTCATTGTCGCGTACGTTCATACGTTCGCGGATGGTGCGTGACATACGTGCCAGACCAATGGCGAACTGGTTGGAGAGCTGTTCGCCGACGGTACGCACGCGGCGGTTGCTCAAGTGGTCGATATCATCCACATCGGCATGAGAGTTGATGAGCTCGATGAGGTATTTGATGATTTCGATAATATCTTGTTTCGTCAATACCTTGACATCCATAGAGGTGTCCAGACTCAGCTTCTTGTTGATTCTGTAACGTCCCACCTCACCCAAGTCATAGCGCTTTTCCGAGAAGAAGAGGTTATTGATGACTTCACGTGCGCTGGCATCATCGGCAGGATCCGCATTACGCAACTGTCGGTAAATGTAGAGCACCGCCTCTTTCTCGGAGTTGCTCGGGTCCTTCTGCAAAGTATTGAAGATAATGGAATAATCGGAAGTGTTGGCACTTTCGTTGTGTACGAGGATATTCTGTACACCCGATTCGATAATGAGGTCGATATGCTCGGGTTCGATGACCGTCTCACGGTCAATAACCACCTCATTACGCTCGATAGAAACCACTTCACCGGTGTCTTCATCCACGAAGTCTTCCGTCCATGCTTTCAGCACACGGGCCGCCAACTTGCGTCCGACCATCTTTTTCAGATTGGCCTTGTTCACTTTGACATCTTCGGCCAGGTTGAAGATTTCGAGGATATCCTTGTCGTTCTCAAAACCAACGGCTCTCAGCAATGTCGTCACCGGCAACTTCTTCTTACGGTCAATATACGCATACATCACATTGTTGATGTCGGTGGCAAATTCAATCCAAGAACCTTTGAACGGGATGATACGTGCCGAATACAGTTTGGTACCGTTGGCATGTACGCTTTGTCCGAAGAATACGCCGGGCGAACGGTGCAGCTGTGACACCACCACACGTTCCGCCCCGTTGATGACGAAAGTACCTTTAGGCGTCATATACGGGATAGGGCCCAGATAAACGTCCTGGATCACCGTGTCGAAATCCTCGTGATCGGGGTCTGTACAATAAAGCTTGAGTTTGGCTTTCAAAGGGACACTATACGTCAGACCGCGCTCGAGACATTCGTCAATGGTATAATGAGGCGGGTCGATATAGTAGTCAAGGAACTCGAGCACGAAGTTGTTGCGCGTGTCGGCAATTGGGAAATTCTCGGCAAACACTTTAAACAATCCATCGTTCTTTCGTTTTTCGGGCGGGGTGTCTAATTGTAGAAAGTCTTGGAATGACTTCAATTGCACTTCCAGAAAATCCGGATACTTCATCGGATTTTTGATAGAAGCAAAGTTAATTCGTTGATTTTGAGTTTCTGAAGACATCTTTTTGATATTTTGTTGATAGTTGAAAGTCGAAAGGAAGAATCGCCTATACCTTGGTCCACTTAGTATAGACGCAAAAAGGTTAAGAATCCTCTTGTCAGAGGATTCCTAACCGAACTACCTGATATACAGGATAAATTATTTAAGTTCAACTTCAGCTCCAGCTGCTTCCAGTGTTTTCTTCAAAGATTCAGCTTCGTCCTTAGCCAAACCTTCTTTTACTGTGCTGGGAGCACCGTCAACCAAGTCCTTAGCTTCCTTCAAGCCAAGACCACAAGCTTCCTTAACAGCCTTCACAACCTGCAGTTTAGCAGCGCCTGCGCTCTTCAAAACTACATCGAATGAAGTCTTTTCTTCAACGGCAGCTGCGGCAGCAGCGGGACCGGCAGCAACAGCAACAGCTGCAGCAGCAGGTTCAATACCGTATTCTTCTTTAAGGATAGTTGCAAGTTCATTAACTTCTTTTACTGTCAAGTTAACTAATTGTTCTGCAAAAGCTTTCAAATCTGCCATTTTTGTATGATTTTAATTGTTTGTTACTAATTGATTGTATAAAAAAGTTGTTTTTAGGTTACTCAAACAAAGTCCGAACCGCTTTCCTGTCGTATTATTCAGCGCGTTCGCCCAAAGTTTTAAGCACACCGTGAATGGTGTTTCCACCAGATTGAAGAGCCGAGATAACGTTCTTCGCCGGAGACTGCAGCAATGCCACAATGTCTGCGATGACTTCGTTCTTGCTCTTGATGGTTGCCAGAGCTTCGAGTTGATCGGCACCCACATAGAAACCTTCTTCCGCATAAGCGGCTTTCAGTGCAGGCACACCGTCCTTGTATTCCTTCAACAACTTGGCAGGTGCGTTTGCGGTTTCGCAGAACATCACTGAAGTTGTACCTTTCAAAGAACCAAACAGCGGTGAATAATCAACATCCAAGCTCATCAGAGCCTTGTGAAGCAACGTGTTCTTCACAACTACCAGTTTGATACCAGCCTTGTTACATTTTCTGCGGAGGCCGCTGGTTGCAGCAGCATCCATGGCGGTAGTGTCCACCAGATAAAAATGTCCGTATTGCTTTACGGTATCAGCCAACTGACCAATAATTACGCCTTTATCTTCCTTTCTCATGATTCCTCCTTTATAATTAGATTTCCTCTACAGTTTTGGGGTCAACTTTGATACCCTTACTCATTGTACTAGAAAGATAAATACTCTTTATATAAGTACCTTTAGCTGTGGTCGGTTTCAGTTTGATGATAGTCGCAATGAATTCCTTCGCATTTTCACGGATTTGGTCAGCAGTGAAAGATACTTTACCGATTGATGTGTGAACAATACCTGTCTTGTCAACCTTAAAGTCAATCTTACCTTGCTTCACTTCCTTAACAGCCTTAGCTACATCCATAGTTACAGTACCGCTCTTGGGGTTCGGCATCAATCCACGAGGACCGAGGATACGACCCAGAGCACCGATCTTACCCATGATAGACGGCATAGTGATGATGACATCAATATCAGTCCATCCACCTTTGATCTTGTCGATATATTCTTCAAGACCGACATAGTCAGCGCCTGCTTCTTTTGCAGCAGCTTCAGCATCCGGTGTACACAGAACAAGCACGCGGACTTGCTTACCTGTACCATGAGGCAGAGATACGACACCTCTTACCATCTGGTTTGCCTTACGAGGGTCTACACCTAAACGTACGTCAATATCTAATGAAGCGTCAAACTTCGTGAAAGTGATGTCTTTCACCAGCTGTGAAGCCTCTTTCAGTGAGTATGCTTTCCCTGCTTCAATCTTTTCTGCAGCCAACTTTTGATTTTTTGTCAGTTTACCCATTATCAATTGAAGTTAATTAGTTATTACCCGGGAAGTCACCTTTTACAGCGATACCCATACTTCTGGCTGTTCCCGCTACCATTGTCATTGCTGACTCGATAGTAAAGCAGTTCAAGTCGACCAATTTGTCTTGAGCAATCGTACGGATCTGATCCCAAGTGAGCTCAGCCACTTTCTTACGATTCGGTTCGGCAGAACCGCTCTTAATCTTGGCAGCCTCCAACAGCTGGATAGCTACGGGAGGAGTCTTGATAACGAAATCGAAAGACTTGTCAGTGTAGTAAGTAATGATTACAGGCAAAATCTTACCTGCCTTGTCCTGGGTTCTGGCGTTGAATTGCTTGCAAAATTCCATGATATTGATACCCTTAGAACCCAAAGCAGGTCCAACGGGAGGTGATGGATTTGCAGCGCCTCCTTTAATCTGTAATTTGATTAGTCCAGCAACTTCTTTAGCCATTTTGATTGTAATTTAAAATATAAATGTTTAACGAATCGAACAACACACGTAACAAAATGCGTTTATTCTTTTTCCACATCCGTAAAGCCTAATTCGAGCGGGGTTTTCCGACCGAATATTTTGACCATTACCTTCAGCTTACGCTTGTCCGCCATCACTTCTTCAATGATACCACTGAATCCGCTGAAAGGACCAACGCTCACTTTCACTGTTTCTCCTACAAGATAAGGGACATTCACTTCCTCACTCACTTCCTGCAGTTCATCCACCGTACCCAGAATACGACTCACTTCCGACTGGCGCAAGGGGACCGGATGGTCCAGACCGCCTAAAAAGCCAATTACATTGGTGATGTTTCTCAAATGATGAGCCACTTCACCCACCAATGCAGCCTCTATCAAGACATAACCGGGTAAATATGTCCGTTCCTTCACAATCTTCTTGCCGTTGCGGACCTGGTATGTCTTTTCGGTAGGAATCAACACCTGAGATACGTATTCGCCAAGGTCGGTATTTCTGATTTCAGCATCGATATACTCTTTCACCTTCGCTTCTTTACCACTCACGGCACGCAGAACGTACCATTTCTTTTCAATCTCAGACATTTTCTTCTGTATTAATTAGTGTGGATAGATAACATCTTCCATGATGAACTGGAAAGCAGAATCCATAAGAAAAACAACGAGTGCAATGAGTAGGGAAGCATATAAAACAACCACTGCACTACCTGAAAGTTCTGAACGAGTAGGCCATGATACCTTATGGACTAGTTCGTCGTAAGATTCCTTACAATAATCTGTTATCTTTTTAAACATAATTCTTTCTATTTTAGCACGGGAAGAGAGGCTCGAACTCCCGACACTCGGTTTTGGAGACCGATGCTCTACCAACTGAGCTATTCCCGTAAAAATAGTTCCCGGACGAATCCGGGAACTATCAGACTATTTCATGTCAATGGATTAGTCAAGGATTTCAGTAATCTGACCGGCACCTACCGTACGGCCACCTTCGCGGATAGCGAAACGCAGACCTACGTTCAATGCAACCGGATAAATCAGTTCTACAGTGATAGTCACGTTATCACCCGGCATTACCATGTCAGTACCTTCCGGCAAAGAGATTTCACCTGTACAGTCCATTGTACGCAGGTAGAACTGAGGACGGTAGTGGTTGTGGAACGGAGTGTGACGGCCACCTTCTTCTTTCTTCAGGATATAAACCTCAGCTTTGAACTTAGAGTGAGCTTTTACCTGACCCGGGTGGCAAAGAATCATACCACGCTTGATTTCGTTCTTGTCAATACCACGGAGCAACAGACCTACGTTATCACCAGCTTCGCCCTGATCCAGCAATTTGCGGAACATTTCAACGCCAGTTACAACTGACTTCTTGTCTTCGCCCAGACCCAAGATTTCAACTTCGTCACCAACCTTGATCACACCAGCTTCGATACGACCAGTAGCAACAGTACCACGACCTGTGATAGAGAATACGTCTTCAACCGGCATCAAGAACGGTTTGTCAACGTCACGCGGAGGCAGAGGAATCCAGCTGTCAACAGCATCCATCAATTCCATCACCTTTTCTTCCCACTGAGGAACGCCGTTCAAGGCACCGAGGGCAGAACCACGGATGATAGGAGTGTTGTCACCATCGTAGTCATAGAATGCCAGCAGTTCGCGCATTTCCATTTCTACCAGTTCCAACATTTCTTCGTCGTCAACCATATCGCACTTGTTCAAGAATACAACCAAACGCGGTACGTTTACCTGACGGGCCAACAGGATGTGTTCGCGAGTCTGGGGCATCGGACCATCAGTAGCGGCAACTACGATGATAGCACCATCCATCTGAGCAGCACCAGTTACCATGTTCTTCACATAGTCAGCGTGTCCCGGGCAGTCTACGTGTGCGTAGTGACGGTTAGCTGTCTGGTATTCTACGTGAGAAGTGTTGATAGTGATACCTCTTTCCTTTTCTTCAGGAGCGTTGTCGATAGAATCGAAAGAACGCAATTCAGAAAGACCTTTCTTTGCCAACACTGTAGTAATAGCAGCTGTCAAAGTGGTTTTACCGTGGTCTACGTGACCGATCGTACCAATGTTTACGTGCGGTTTCGAACGTTCAAATTTCTCTTTAGCCATAGCTTTACTTATTTATTTTTTTTAATTAATAATCAGCTTTACAAATTCACGAGCTGTTACCGGGACTTGAACCCGGGACCTCTTCCTTACCAAGGAAGTGCTCTACCGCTGAGCTATAACAGCAAAAAGAAGAAAAAGAAGAGCGGAAGACGGGACTCAAACCCGCGACCCTCAGCTTGGAAGGCTAATGCTCTATCGACTGAGCTACTTCCGCAATGGTGGGCAAAGATGGATTCGAACCACCGAAGGCGTAAGCCAGCAGATTTACAGTCTGCCCCATTTGGCCACTCTGGTATTTGCCCAACTTTTTCTTTCTCTCAAAGACCACCGCAACTCATCTGTTCCAGCATTGCTTCTTTCGAGCCTCTTGTCGGATTCGAACCAACGACCCCGAGATTACAAATCACG
>CAMAFR010000018.1 GCA_945833835.1 uncultured Bacteroides sp. | reverse complement strand
ATGCTCCGGAAAAATTGAGATTTTAATGTCTGGTTATCCATTTTTTCATCCTTTTTAGGGGATGAACGGATATAAAATTGTGCTTTTAAAGGCTATTTTTATGCTTTATAGGCTACCGGAATGTGAACGGGTATGCTCCGGAATATGTACCTTTCCTGTTGCCATGCCTCCGCTGTGCCTCCCACCAAGCTCTAATCATTCTCTAATCATCCTCTAATCGTTCTCTAATCATTCTCTAATTCCGGATTAGAGAAACATTAGAGGCACTTGGGAGGCATTTGGGAGGCATATTAGAGGATCATTAGAGGCACCCCCTTGCATAAGTGCGCTGTTTTCGCTTATTTTGCAGCAGAGAAGCAAACACTTTACTAATAACAAACACCTACCATTATGACCTCATTCATGAAAAGCCTGCTGCTCGGCATCCTGCTGCTCGGCATCCTGCTGCTCGGCATCACCAATTGCTCCGACCACGACACCCCCCCTGAAGAAGCACCGGTCACTGTCACCAAGACCATCGACCTGCACCTGCATCTGGACGGAGCCATCTCTCTCACATCGGCCCGCCAGCTGGCCCAGATGCAAGGAATCACCATTCCGGACACGGACGAGGAACTGAAAACACTGATGCAGGTATCCGACGACTGCAAGGACCTGAACGAGTTTCTGGAGAAGTTCGCCTTCCCCTGCTCGCTGATTCAAACGACCGAAGGACTGCGCACGGCGACCTACAACCTCTGCGAAGAACTGCGCGGACAGGGGTTGATTTATGCGGAAATACGCTTTGCCCCCTCCAAGTCGTGCGATAAAGGGATGACCCAAGAAGATGCCGTGAAGGCGGCCATCGAAGGGATGAGACAAAGCTCCTTCCGGGCCAACCTGATTCTGTGCTGTATGCGTGGGGATGATTATGCTACCAATGCCGAAACCATCCGACTGACCAAAAAATACCTGGGACAAGGCGTGTGTGCCGCCGACCTGGCCGGTGCCGAGGCCCTCTTTCCCAATGCGGACTATGCCGACGTATTCGCACTGGCCCGACAGGAAGGCGTACCCTATACCCTCCATTCCGGCGAAGCCGACGGCCCGGCCAGTGTGTGGAAAGCCATTGAGATGGGAGCGCAACGCATCGGTCATGGCACCCGCAGCATCGAGGACCCCCAGCTGATGGACTATCTGGCAAAGCACCAACTGCCGCTCGCACAGTGCCCCACCAGCAACGTGCAGACGTGCATCGCCCCCTCCATTGACCAACTGCCCATCCGGAAGTTCTTGGACGCAGGCATCATGTTCACCATCAACACCGATGACCCCTCGATAGAAGGCACCACCCTCCAGAAAGAATGGGAGAAGGTCATCCAGGCCTTCGGGCTGACCAAAGCGGAAGTGCGCCGACTGATGCTCAACTCGGTGACCGCCTCGTTCGCCTCCCCCGAGCTGAAACAGGAACTGCAGGCCGAGATGGAGAGTGCCTACCCGCTGTAATGACCGTAGCTCCCCCTCGGCGGGAAGGCTGTCGCACCGTGAACAAGATTAATAACCTTGCGCCACTAAGATTAATAACCTTGCGCCTTTAAGGTTATTAATCTTAGTGGCGCAAGGTTATTCATCTTATCGCCATGCTATATGGCTATCGGTTCGCCGGATGATCGTACGATGTCTTTCGGGCGTCCCAATACATACGGGAGTAATAGTTGTCCGTACCGTCTTGCAGCCGTGAGACGGCCTCTTTCCAATGCTCGGCGTTCAGCGTACTCTCACTGTCCGGATACCCGATGCGCGAGATGACATCGTTCTTCACTTCCACCAAAGGCACGAAACGTATATCCTCACCATTCACCCGGTCACTGATTTCGCCCGGACGGAGCACCAAGGTGGGATAGCCCGTACGGCGAAACTCGTTCCACCCCTCCATCCCGTTCAGGTACAGGTCGATGAACTTCTGTGTGGCGACGGTCTCGGCATCCACCCGTTCAGACACCTTGTCGATATAGGAATACACCTGCTCCTCGGACAGATCGGTCATGGTGCGGATGGCCCACGAACGGATGGAGGCACGTACCCCCTGCCGGTACTCTTCCTCCGAGAACCCTTTGTACTCGCTGAGGATGAATTGCAGCTCGGCATAGCTCATCAAGGGGAACGAGAAATCCTTGGCCAGGAAGAAAGGAGAATGGACCGACCAGTCAGGGGTCCCCTCGCGCGCGAGGGCAATCTTATCGGCAGGCAAGCCATAACCCATCCCTTTATAAACGCCGTCGTTCGCTGTAGTGTAGATGGAAAGACGGGGGTCTTCCACACCCTCCCAAGGATGTCGCTTGCCATTCAAGGCGTCACTCTGTCCCAGCAACAACAGCGCAAAGGGACGCGACAGGGTGAAGTCATTACGGTTGCGCACAAAGAAGCTCTTGTAGAAGCCGCAATATTCTGACCCGGAAGCCGAGAAAGCGAAAAAGGCGTTGTCATCAATGCTCTCGAACACGCCATCCGCCACCGCCTCGGCTATATAGTCTTTCCAATGGGGATCTACTTTCGAGAGATGAATGGCCAGACGGCACCGCAGGGAGTTGCCGAACCGCCGCCACTTGGACGCATTGCCGTCATAAATCCGATCACTGCCCGAGGGAAAGGCCGGCTGTGTGGGGTCGATCATCGCCACGGCCTCCTTCAACTCCTGCAACATGCCTTGGTAAATCTCCTCCTGCCGGTCATAGCGCGTGTAATAGCCTCCTTGCTCCAACTGCGCCACCTGCCGGTAGGGCACATCTCCCCATAGGTCGGTAATCACTTCCATCACCCATACCTTCAAGATGGTGGCGGCTGCTATCTGGTTACTGTTTGCGCCATAGGCCGCATTGGCGGCCGCCGTGGCCGGGTCGGTGTTCAGACTGATTACCCGCTGCAGGTTGGAGATACCCAGATACAGGTTGTTGAACGTGTCGCTGATGTCGGTCTGATGATAGGCATAGAGCGACTCCTCCGGGTAGGAGCGGGAGGCCCAGTATTGGGGGAAGAAGCGGAGGAAACGCCCTCCGGCATACACATCCGTCAGGCAGTCGAAAATCAGCTTCTCCGTGCCGCTCATCAGCATCGGAGAGGTCACCGAGGTCGGATTGTCGGGGTCCACGTTCATGGCCTCATAATCCTCGCAGGAGGTGAGGCAGAGGCAAAGGCCCAGCAGCCACCCACCCAGCATTCTATATATCCAGTTGTTGTTCATATTGTTTTGTCCTTTCATTTAAGATGCACATTGTTTCATAGTTTCACTTGCAGGGTCAGCCCGAAATTGGCCGTAGAGGGAGAAGCCCCGCTCTCCAGCCCCTGCACATTGCCCGAACTGATTACCGCGACCTCCGGATCGTAGTGCTTCGTGTCGGGTCCCCAGACGCCCAGGTTACGCCCGAAAGCCGAGAGCCGCAACTGCTTCAGCGGACAGGAGGCGGGCAGTGGGAAAGTGTAGCCGACAGACACCTCGCGCAGGCGCACATAGTCCGTCCGCAGCACCGACTGCGCGACAGGCCCGTCGAAGAACGCGCGGCAATAGTTGTAGGCACTGGTCCGCGTGGTGTTGGGCGTACCCTTCTCGTCAATCACCCCTTCCAGCAGCAGTCCGTTCTCACGCACGCCGTTGGCGGCTGTCTCCTCCAGCAGCCCGCTGTACATCCCGTACATATAACTGCAGGACAGGTAATGGCCGCCTTTCTGGAAATCTATCTGCACCGAGGCATCCATCCGCCCCCAGCGGAAACTGTTGTTCCATCCGCCGGTGAAGTCCGGATAGACGCAACCCAGGTTCTCGGCGCCATCGGAGATGCGGTACAGCCCCGTCGCAGGATCAATCATCCGGCGTCCTTCCGAGTCGAAGACGTAGTTCGTGCCCATGATCACCCCATAACGCTGGCCCACATAAGCGCCAATCTCACCGAAGACACGCCCGGCGGCAATGCGGTAGTAGTCTACCTCATCTATCAGCTTCTCCACCTGGCTGCGGTTGGAGGAGAGGGTCAGCGTCGTGTTCCACTCGAACTGCCGCAGGGAAACGGGCGTGGCATGAAACGTGAACTCCACGCCCCGGTTGGTCATGACACCGGCATTGACCAGCGCACCCGTATAGCCCGAAGTGGCCGAGACGGAGAAAGGCACAATCTGGTCCCGCGTCCTGCTATTGTAATACGTGAGGTCGAACCCCAGCCGGTTCTTCAGGAAAGCCACCTCCAGACCCAGCTCCCACGAGTAGGTGGACTCGGGCTTCAGATGGGCATTGGCCAACTCGCTCTGCTGGATGTAGCCGGGCACCGAGCCGATGTTGGTGTACTGCCGGTAGGTGGTCAGGAGGCGATAGGGGTCGGTGTCGCTGCCCACCTTGGCCCAGCCCGCACGCACCTTGCCGAAGGTCAGCCAGGGCATCCGCTCCCGAAGCAGATCGCCCCACAGGAAGCTGGCCGTGAACGAGGGATACACATAGGAATTGTTGTGCCGGGGCAGGGTGCTCGACTTGTCGTTGCGCAGGGTCGCCTCCAGATAGACCAGGCTCTTCCAGCCCACACTGACGTTGCCGAAGAAGGAACGGATGGAACGGCGGGACTGCTCATCGGTCGAGATGGGGGTCTCGACAGAATTCTTCAGGTTATAAAGACCGGCGATGGCCAGACCTCCGCTGCTCATGCCCGACAAGTATTCGTAATGCCGGTGCATGAAGTTGGCGCCCAGGGTGGCGTTCAACGAACAGTCGCCCCACTGCTTGTTGAGCAGCAAGAGGAACTCGTGGTTCAGCTCATACTGCTGCCGTGACACCTCGCTGTAGCTGGACACGTCATTGGAGCCCACCGCAATGCGCTCCTGCTGCTTGTCGACAAAAAAGTCCAGGTTGGTCTTGTATTGCGCCTTCAGCCACGGGAAGAGTTGGTAGGAGAGGCCGACATTGCCATAGACGCGGTTGCGCGAGTCGGTCTCGTAGTTCATGTAGCGCGTCCAATAGGGGTTGTCGTGATAGGCGGGGTTGGCCGACGCATACGAAGTGCGGTTCCAGGTGGCCTGCGACCCGTCCGGCATCTGATAGAGCGACTTCAGCTCTCCGAAGTCCAACTGCCGCTGCCACCATTGCGAGAGGGCCATGAACACGTTGCGCTCATCATAGCCGGTGCCGTCGCGCCCCTTGCCCCGCTGGTTGGTATAGGTAATGTTGCTGAACACTTCGAACTTCTTGTCATTGCTCTTCAGCGAGCCGCTCATGTTCAGCTGGTTCTTGTGCAGATGGCTGCCGGGCAGGGTGCCTTTGGTCTCTGTGTTGGTATAAGAGACACGCAACGCCTGCAGCTCATTGGCACGTGAGAAGGCCAGGTTGTTGGTGAAGGAAAGGCCCGTTTCGTAAAAATCCCGTATGCCTTGCCGGGGGGCCTGCCACGAGGAGGTGGTCGGGTCGCCTACCTTTCCGCCCGCTTCCCACCGGGCCAGGTCATACCACGAGAGTACCTCCTGTCCGTCCAGACGAGGGCCCCAGCTTTCATCGGCGCCATACTCGGGCACCTGGTAGGACTTGCCGTTGATGGTCTGCGTTTGGAAGCCATCCGGATTGCTGCCTCCTCCATAGAGGGTCTGGAACTTCGGCAATTTGCTGATGACCTCAAAGGTGACCGACGAGCTGAAGGAAACGCCCAGCCCCTCTTCTTTCCGGCCTTTCTTGGTGGTGATCAGAATCACGCCATTGTTGGCGCGTGAGCCATAGAGGGCAGAGGCACTGGCACCTTTCAACACCGAGAGGCTCTCGATGTCATCCGGATTGATGTCCTGCACCAGGTTGCCGTAGTCGTAACCGCCGGAACCGTTGGCCATCCCCTCCTTGTTAAAGTCCGACCCCTCGATAGGCACGCCGTCTATCACAAACAGCGGCTGGTTGTTGCCCGAAATAGAGCTGGCACCCCGTATCAGGATCTTCGACGAGCCGCCCATCGAGCCGCCCAGGCTGCTGATCTGCAGGCCGGCCACCTTGCCCTGCAAGGCATTCACGGGGTTGCTCATGCCGCCACGCGTATGCAGCATGTCGTCGCCTCCCAACTCGGTCATGGCATAGCCCAATGCCTTCTTGTCACGCGAGATGCCCAAGGCGGTCACCACCACCTCCTCCAGCTGCTGCCTGTCTTCCTTCAAGGCGATGTGCAGCTCGCCTTTCTGAAGGGGCACACGCACGGTGGTCATCCCCACATAACTGATTTCCAACACTTCATCTCCCGTGAGCGAGACGGGAAGATCGGTCAGCAGAAAACGGCCGTCCATATCGGTAATTGTGCCGATTGTCGTGTTCGCTACCATTACCGTGGCACCGATGATCGGTTCGCCAGTATCTGCATCCACTACGATGCCGCTCACCTTCTGGATGTTGTCCGCCATGGCTACCGAAGCGCATAGGCAGGTGAGCAATAAAGTCTGTTTTAACATTATGAATTGTGTTTATGAATCATTAATGATTCGTGTCCTTTCTGTGTTATCATCGGGGCCACGCCCCTGCATTGCGGCAAAGATAACGATAATTTCGGGAAAAGTCATCCTCCCGGTGCTTTAATCGCAAGCCCCCTGTCCCCCGCAGCACCCGCTGACGCTCCACCCTGCCTGGAGACCGACGGAAGACAAATGGTCCGCAAAATTGCCCAAAAAATTTTCAATTACAAATAGATTGTCTAACTTTACGCCCTCTATAAAATCACCGTAAAAGGATAACTAAATCTATATACCGCATGAAACAACTTCTTTTAGGAGACGAGGCCGTGGCCTTGGGAGCCCTGCACGCCGGGCTCTCGGGGGTATATGCCTACCCGGGCACGCCGTCTACCGAAATTACCGAATTCATACAGCATTCGCCGCTGGCTAAGGAACGCCGTATCCATTCACGCTGGTGCACCAACGAGAAGACGGCCATGGAGGCCGCCCTCGGCATGTCTTACGCCGGCAAACGGGCCTTGGTCTGCATGAAGCACGTGGGCATGAACGTCTGTGCCGACGCCTTTGTGAACAGCGCCATCACCGGAGTGAACGGCGGACTGGTGGTGCTGGCGGCTGATGACCCCTCCATGCACTCCAGCCAGAACGAACAAGACAGCCGTTTCTACGGAAAGTTCGCGCTGATCCCTATATTCGAGCCTTCCAACCAACAAGAGGCCTACGACATGATGGCCCAAGCGTTCGACCTGAGCGAGGCCTTGAAGGAGCCGGTCCTCCTGCGCATCGTCACCCGCCTGGCACACAGCCGTGCGGCTGTCGAGACCGGCGAGGCTAGACCTGAAAACGCCATGACCCCCTCTACCGACCAGTGGGTACTGCTCCCCGGCATCGCCCGCCGGAAATATGCGGCCCTATTAGAGAAACAGCCGCTGATGGAGCAGGCGGCGGCCACATCGGCCTTCAACCGGTGGGAGCGCAACGACGCACGGCTGGGCATCATTGCCTGCGGCATCGGATACAACTATGTCAAAGAGGCCCTCGGCGACACGGGGAACTTACTAAAAATCAGCCAATACCCGCTGCCCGCAGCGGACATCCGCCGGCTGGCCGCCGAAAGCGAGGCCATCCTGGTGGTGGAGGACGGGCAACCGGTGGTGGAGCAGGACATCAAGGCCCTGCTGGGAGCGGACTATCCGGTAAAGGGACGGCTGAGCGGCGACCTGCCCCGTACCGGCGAGCTGACCCCCGACACGGTAGGTGCAGCGGTGGGCCGTCCGTCGGCTGCCGGCCATGCAGCCGCCCACCATCTGGCAGGCAGGCCACCCCAACTGTGCCAGGGATGCGGACACCGTGACGTCTACGGAGCGTTGGTCCGCATCATCGACGAATATCCCGAGGCCCGGGTCTTCGGCGACATCGGCTGCTATACCCTCGGCGCGCTGCCTCCCTTCAAGGCACTGGCCAGCTGTGTGGACATGGGGGCCTCTATCACCATGGCCAAAGGAGCGGCCGATGCCGGCCTGCGTCCGTCTATCGCGGTCATCGGCGACTCTACCTTCACGCACAGCGGCATGACGGGGCTGCTCGACGCCATCAACGAGAACACCCCCATCACGGTCATCATCAGTGACAACCTCACGACCGGCATGACCGGCGGACAAGACAGCGCAGGGCTCAACAAGTACGAGGCCATCTGCCTGGGCCTCGGCATGGACCCCGCCCACCTGCATGTGGTCACCCCGCTGCCCAAGAACATCCCGGACATTGCCCGCATCATCCGCGATGAAATCGCCTACGAAGGGGTCAGCGTCATCATCCCCCGGCGAGAATGTATCCAAACCGCCGCCCGCCACGCACGCGCGGCCAAAAAAACACAGGAGGAACCAGCATGAAAAAAGATATCATACTTTGTGGAGTAGGCGGCCAGGGCATTCTCTCGATTGCCACCATCATCGGCGAGGCCGCCACCAAAGCCGGACTGCAGCTCAAGCAGGCCGAAGTGCACGGCATGTCTCAACGCGGAGGAGACGTACAGTCCAACCTCCGCCTGTCGCACGACCCTATCTACAGTGACCTCATCCCGCTCGGCGGATGCGACCTCATCATCTCGATGGAGCCGATGGAGGCGCTGCGCTACCTGCCCTATCTGAGCCGGGAGGGAGTCATCGTGACGAGCAACAGGCCCTTCATCAACATCCCCGACTATCCGGACACGGAGGCCCTGGCCGCCGAACTCAACGCCCTGCCCCATGTGGTGCAGCTCGACATCGAGCAGGCAGCCAGAGAGGCCGGCAACCCTCGGGGGGCCAACATGGTCCTGCTGGGCATGGCCGCGAAGTACTTAGAGATTGTCAGTCCCGAGCAGCTCCGCACGGCCATCGCCACCGTCTTCGCCCGCAAAGGAGAGGCGGTGACCGCCGCCAACCTCCGGGCCTTCGATGCCGCCAACCGGTAAACCTTGTCTCCCCACCACTCAATAAAAAACGATAAGCACCATGACACTCATCGAGAAACTGAACAACGAGGACCGGTTCGCACAGAGCATCGGCGTGCGGCTCACCGACATCCGCGAGGGGTATGCCCGCGCCGAGCTCACCGTGGAGGAACGCCACCTCAACGGAGCGGGCGTATGCCAAGGCGGCGCGCTCTTCACCCTGGCCGATCTGGCCTTCGCCGCAGTGGCCAACGCACGCGGCCTCATCACGCTGGGCATCAGCAACACCATCACCTTCGTGCGGTCCGCACAGCTCGGCGACCGCCTGACAGCCGAATGTACCGAGGCCGCAGATCACCAACGGCTGCCCTACTGCGACATACGCATCACCAACCAGGACGGTGCCGTCATTGCCTGCATGACGGGACTGGCCTACCGGCTGAACAAAGAGTTCGGTTTCGACCGGCTCATGTAACCACCACTTTTTTTTATAGAAAACAACAAAACCCTATCACCATGATACACAATCCTGCCATCGAATGCATGTCCCGCGAGGAGATGCGCCGACTCCAGACAGAACGTCTGATCAACACCGTCAAGACCTGCTACGAGAAAGTCCCCTTCTACCGGAGGAAATTCGACGAAAAGGGCCTCAAGCCCGAAGACATCCGCTCGCTTGACGACATCACCAAACTGCCGTTCACCACGAAATACGACCTGCGCGACGAGTATCCCTTCGGGCTCAACGCCGTCCCCATGGAGCAGATTGTCCGCATCCATGCCTCATCGGGCACCACCGGCAAGCCGGTGGTCGGCACATATACGAAGAACGACATCGACAACTGGGCCGAGGGAGTGGCCCGCGTCATGGCCGTGGGCGACATCGGTCCCGGCGATGTGGTACAGGTGTCTTACGGCTACGGGCTCTTCACGGGCGGTCTCGGCGCACACGACGGGGCCGGCAAGCTGGGAGCCATCCAGCTGCCCACCTCCTCGGGCAACTCCGAGAAACAAATCATGCTCATGAAGGACTTCGGCACCACCGCCCTCTGCTGCACCCCGTCGTATGCCCTCCACCTGACCGAGGTCATGGCCAAGATGGGCATCAGCAAAGACGACCTGAAGCTGCGCGTCGGCTTCTTCGGGGCCGAGCCCTGGACCTGGGGCATCCGCCGCGAACTGGAAGAGAAGTTCGGCATCAAGGCCATCGACATCTACGGGCTGACGGAAATGTCGGGCCCCGGTGTGGGCGGCGAATGTGAATACCAGGACGGCACCCACATCTGGGAGGACATGTTCTACCCCGAAATCATCAACCCCGAAACGCTCGAACCGGTGGCTCCGGGCGAAGAGGGCGAACTGGTGTTCACCTCGCTCACCAAGGAGGCCATGCCCATCCTCCGCTACCGCACCCGCGACCTCACGCACCTCATCTACGAACCGTGCAAGTGCGGACGCACCGCCGTGCGCATCGGCAAGATTCTGGGACGCTCGGACGACATGCTCATCATCCGCGGCGTGAACGTGTTCCCGTCGCAGATAGAGGCGGTGCTCTCCGAGTTCAGCGTCTACACGCCGCAGTACTTCATCACGGTGGACCGCCGCGACAACGAGGACACGTTCGACCTCGACGTAGAGCTCCGCGAAGAGTACTTCTCGCCCAACCCGGCCAAGCAGATGCCGTTCATCAAGCCGCTCTACGACCGGCTGGTGTCTGTCTGCGGCATCAAGCCGAACATCCACATCCTGCCTCCGGGCACCATCGAGCGCTCCAACGGCAAGGCCAAACACGTCAACGACAAGCGTACACACCTGAAAAACTGGAGATGACAAGGACATGAAGATTTTCAGTGAAGCACTGGTGGCAGAGGCGGCCCGCGTGAACCACGTGGCCGACCTCTCCCACGCCACCATCGGCGAGACCCTGCTGGTGGCACAATACTTGGAGCAGCAGACGGGCATCCCGTTCATCCGCATGGACCAGGGCTCGCCCGGCCTGCCGGCCAACCGCTACGGCATCGAGGCGGAGAAAAGGGCCCTCGACGCGGGCATCGGCGCCCACTACCCGGCAGCCGCCGGCATCAGCGAGCTGAAAGAGGCCGCCAGCGAGTTTGTCAAGGCCTTCATCGACATTGACATCTCCCCCCGCGCCTGCCTCCCCACGGTGGGCAGCGTGGCCGGCTCGTTCGGCAGCTTCATCGCCTGCTGCCAGCGCAAGGCTTATCCGCAGATGGGCAAAGTGCTGTTCATCGACCCGGGCTTCCCCATCCAGAAGTCACAGCTCCGGATACTCGGCATCGAGTGGAAGGAGTTCGACATCTTCCCCTACCGCGGCCAGGCACTTCGGACCAAGCTGGAAGAGGAGCTGAAAGACGGCGACGTGGCGGCCATCGTGTACAGCAACCCCAACAACCCGGCCTGGATCTCGCTCGAAGAGGAGGAGCTGGCCATCATCGGCGAACTGGCCACCCGGCACGACGTCATCGTGGTGGAAGACCTCGCCTACTTTGCCATGGACAGCCGCCACGACCTGAGCCACCCCTACGAGGCTCCTTTTGTGCGCACCGTGGCCCGCTATACGGACAACTACCTGCTCCTGCTCTCGTCGTCCAAGATTTTCTCGTATGCCGGACAGCGCATCGCGCTCGTATGCATCTCCGACCGGCTGTTCGACCGCCGTTTCCCGGCGTTCGCCGAGCGGTACCACGATGAGGGGGTCTTCGGGCCGACCTTCATCGCCAGCATCCAGTATATGATTACTTCGGGCTGCACGGCCACCACCCAGATGGGCTATGCCGAGATGCTGCGCCTGAGCTGCGAGGGGAAAATCAATTTTGTGGAGGACACCCGCGAATATGCCGTGCGGGCCCGGAAGATGAAGCGGATTTTCTGCGACAACGGGTTCACCATCACCTATCCCCGCGATGTGCACGAGCCGATAGGCGACGGGTTCTTCTTCTCGCTCTCGTTCCCCGGCATGAGCGGATCGGAGCTGGTCAAGGAGCTGATTCACTACGGGGTGTCGAGCATCAACCTGGACACGACCGGCTCGCGGCAACAGGGCGTGAGGGCCTGCACCTCGCGGATGCGTGACGAGCTTTACAGTGTATTGGAGGAACGGATGAGACAATTCAAGGAGGACCACCTATGACCATCACCTTGTTGCAGCTGGACATTGTCTGGGCCTGTCCGCAGGCCAACCGGGAGCAGGCCGAACAGGCCATCTTGGCCGCCCCGTGCAGCGACCTGTATGTGCTGCCCGAAATGTGGAGCACGGGGTTTGCCACCGAACCGGACGGCATCGCCGAGAAAGACGGTGCCTCGCTCGGCTGGATGCGGCAGATGGCCGCACGCCTCGATGCCGCCATTGCGGGCAGCATCGCCACCGAGGCCGACGGCCGGTTCTACAACCGCTTCTACTTCGTCAAGCCTACGGGCGAGACGGTGTATTACGACAAACATCACTTGTTCACCTACGGTGGGGAGCACCGCCGTTACACGGCCGGCCGGCAAAAGGTCATCACCGAGTGGCGGGGCGTACGGTTCCTGCTGCAGGTGTGCTACGACCTGCGCTTCCCCATCTTCGCCCGCAACGCCGCCGAAGGCCCGGATGCCTATGATGTGGCGCTCTATGTGGCCTCGTGGCCCACGTCACGCCGGGCACCCTGGGACACCTTGCTCCGCGCGCGTGCCATCGAGAACCAGTGTTATGTGTGTGGGGTAGACCGGGTAGGGACCGACCCTGCCTGCGACTACAACGGGGGCACCGCCCTCATCGACGCGTATGGCAAGACCGTAGCGGCCTGTCCCGACGGCAAGGCCTGTAGCCTGACCGCCACCCTCGACATGGACGGTCTCCGGGCTTTCCGGAAAAAATTCCCCGTACTGGAAGACCGGGATTAAATGAAGAATGAAGAGTGAAGGATTCTTCATTCTTCACTCTTCATTCTTCATTTTTTTAGTCTTCGCCTTCACCACTTTCCTCGCCAGTTTCGGGAGTTTCCTCTTCTTCTTCCTCACCGGCCTCAGGCTGGTCGCCGCTTTCCTCTTCTTCTACATCATCGGGCTCGACGATTCCCAGGGAAGCCCGATACGCTACCAGTGCAGCCCGATCGTACACATAGGTAAATTGGGGCGATGACTCTTCACCGTTCATGTACGTAAAGGTAAAGGTGAACTCAGGTACCCGTTCCACCTCCTTTTCCTCCATTTTCGAATGGAATGTATCGCTCAGACACAGGTACAAGTACGGCTGGATAAACGATTCAAAATACGACTTGGCATCCGCATCGGTAAGACAGGCATTCATGAATCCGGCCTGCTGGACGGCGAAGGATATGAAGTCGTTCAGCCCCACTGCTTCCAATACGTCTGGATCTGAGTCTGAGAAGTCGAACTTACAATACCATCCCGGATTATTCGCCGCGTCATAATAAATCTGGACAGCATTGGTTCCCGCCAACTTATACCGGAGCCTGATGTTCTTGTACACGTTCTGCTGCAAGAAGTTGCCCCAGCCCGTCGCCTTTCCGAAAGCGGTCAGTTGATAAAGATCGGACATCTTTTTCACGGCCAGATCCTCTTCGCTCTGGGCCGTGAAGTTGTTGGCACGTTGCCAGGTAAGTCCCACGCTCACCTGGTCCAAGGAGGAAGGCAAGCCGTGCGAGTCATTCACCAAGATGGCATTCTCCATAGCGATGCGCAACTTGGCCGCTGCCGCCGACAGGAAACCATCCTTGCTGTGCCCCGACAGACGGATAAAGGTAGAGACCAGGTCGACAGACTCATACTCGTTGAAGAAATAGAGGTTTCCATAATTGGCATGATTGTCCGAATTGCTGTCATTGCTGCCGGCAGTGGCCCAGATACTCAAAGCCGTCTGCGTATCGGGCTCCTTGATGATGGCACACAGACGGTCCGAACACTCTTTGGCGGCCGTCACCACCGGTTCCAGCAGGGCTGTCTTTGTCACCGCCAGATCCCCCACGTCATTACCCGTCACCTTCCATTGGTTCACCGCCTTGGGCACATACGCCTTCAGCGCGTCCTCCAGCGTGGCACTGGTTTCCAAGGCATGTATCAGTTCGGGATAGTCACCGCCCAGTCCAGGGGTGAGGTGGGCGGCCCCCATGACGTAGTCGGTATGATCCTTTACCTGATAGATGTGCTCGATCATGTTCATCAGGCACACGTCCCAGTAGATTACGGAGAGCTTCTTCGCCCCGGCCTGCTCGGCCCGCCGGTAGGCTTCTTCCTGCTCGAAGATGGAGATGCTCTGCCCCGTCACATCGTCGGTCACCAGATCGCGGGGAGCCGCCGCATAGCTGTCGGCCACGGGCTGGTCGGCCAGGCTGAACACATCACCGTGGTTCCACAGCACCAGGATGTAGTGCGAGGCCGGGAAGTCTTTCTGCGACTGCACGATGAAGTCGGCCAGGTGCTGGGGGTCGTCCAGGCGGTAGTCGGCCTCAAAAGCCTTCTCGTTCTTCATCCCCTCCTTGGTCATCGTGAACCGGCGGGTACCCTGCTTGCCCTCTTCAGCCTGCAAGTGGGCGGAGTACTTCAGTAACCCCACATAGTTCACCTTCGGCGAGTAGCCGTAACCGGCCACCTGCATCACGTTGAACTCCATTTCATTGTCCAGATTGCCACCGCCACACCCATACATCATGATGGTATAGCTCAGGTCGGCCTTGGTAGTGTCTACCGCCGTAGTGTCGGTCGGCACTACAGGGTCTTCTTTCTCCGGAACCTTCGGTTCGTCTTTGTCATCGCTGCACGCCGTGAAGATACCCACGCTGCAGCAGGCTGCCAACAGGAGCAGCATCAGCATTCGTAATGATTTCATGTTGTCACTTCTTTAATAAACAATAATAGGTACAAATTTAATAAACAATAATAGGTACAAATATACCGTTTCCGCCCCTGCCCGACAAACCGCCTACCCCTACAAACAGGCCTACAAAGGCACAGCAGGGAGGCGTTTTTGTCGCAGCGAGAAGGCCTTTTACCGCCAGCTCAGTCATCGGCCAGCACGAAATCAAGCTGCTTCTTCTCCAGGTTGGCACGTGCCACCTTTATCTTCAGCGGGTCGCCCAGGCTGTACTTCCGGTGCCGCCGGCGGCCCATCAGGCAGTAGTTCTTCTCGTCGAACTCATAATAGTCGTCGCCCAGGTCGCGCATGGCAATCATGCCCTCACACTTGTTCTCGTTGATTTCCACATACAGCCCCCATTCGGTGACCCCCGAGATCACTCCGTCGAACACCATGCCGAGGCGTTCGCTCATAAATTCCACCTGCTTGTACTTGATGGAGGCCCGTTCGGCATTGGCCGCTATCTGCTCCATGGCCGAGCTGTGCTCGCACATCGGCTCATACTTGTCCGCCTGTGCCGTCCGTCCGCCCGCCTCATACCGGGTGAGCAGCCGGTGCACCATCAGGTCGGGATACCGGCGGATGGGCGAGGTGAAATGCGTATAGAAGTCGAACGCCAGCCCGTAGTGGCCGATGTTGTGGATGGAGTAGCGTGCCTTCTGCATGGCCCGCAGCGAGACGGTCTCTATCAGGTTCTGTTCCTTCTTCCCGCTGATATCTCCCAGCAGGCGGTTGATAGACTTCGCCACCTCCACCTTGCTGCCGCCCGTACGGATTTTGTAGCCAAAGCGGGCGATGAACTGGTTCAGGTTGTCCAGCTTGTCGGGGTCGGGCAGGTCGTGGATGCGGTAGGGCAACACCTTCGGCTTCTTGTTCCGGGGCACCTTGCCCACGTGCTCGGCCACCGTGCGGTTGGCCAGCAGCATGAATTCCTCTATCAGCTTGTTGGCCTCTTTCGACTCCTTGAAGTACACGCTCACGGGCTTGCCCGTCTCGTCTATCTCGAAGCGCACCTCGCAGCGGTCAAAGTTGATGGCGCCGCCAGCCAGCCTGCGCTCCCGCAGCTGCTGCGCCAGCCGGTTGAGCGTCAGTATCTCCTCGTGGTAGTCCCCCTGTCCGGTCTCGATGATGTCCTGCGCCTCCTCGTAGGCGAAGCGGCGGTTGGACTTGATGACGGTGTGGCGGATGCGGTAGTCCTTCACCTCGGCCCGATCGTTGAGCTGGAAGAGGACGGAATAGGCCAGCTTCTCCTCGTCGGGGCGGAGCGAGCAGATGAAGTTGCACAGCCGCTCGGGCAGCATGGGGATGGTGCGGTCTACCAGATACACGGACGTGGCCCGCTTCAAGGCCTCCTTGTCGATGACACTGCCTTCCTTCACATAATGCGACACATCGGCAATGTGCACGCCCACCTCCCACAGGCCCGGCTTGAGCTGCCGGATGGACAGCGCGTCGTCGAAGTCCTTGGCATCGCGGGGGTCGATGGTGAAGGTCACCACGTCCCGGCAATCCTCCCGTTCGGCATAGTCTTCAGGGGTAATCTCGGCCGAAATCTTCTCGGCGGCCGCCTCCACATTAACCGGATAAGCATAGGGCAGGCCGTACTCGGCGAGAATGGCGTGCATCTCGGTGGTGTTGTCGCCCGCCTGGCCCAGCACATCGACCACCTCGCCGAAAGGATTGCGGGCCTCTTCGGGCCACTCGGTAATCCGGGCCACCACCTTGTCGCCGTCCTTGCCGCCCTTGAGCTTGTCTTTGGGGATGAAGACATCATACCCCAACGTGTTGGTCTCGGTCAGCAGGAAGGCATAGTTCCGCGTCACTTTCAGGCGGCCCACCAGGGTGGTGTTGGCCCGTTCGATAATCTCGATAACCTGCCCTTCGGCCTCATGACGACGACGGCGCGCGCACAAGGCCACCTTCACCTTATCGTTGTTCATGGCATGGGCCGAGTTGCGTTCGGCTATCAGGACAGGCTCCCCCCCTCCGTCGGGCAGGAAGCAGTTCCGCCCGTTGCTCTTGCGCTGGAAGGTGCCGGTCATCACCTGCCCCTTGTCGTTCAGCTGATAATGCCCCGGCTCTGTCATCGTCAAGAAACCGTCCTCCAGCATTTCCTCCACCGTGTCGGCACACAGCATCTTGAGCGGATGCGTCGTGAGGTTCAGCCCCGTGTAGAGCTGCTTCAATGTCACGCTGTCGGCAGGCCGTGCATAGAAATAACTGGCCATGAGTTCCGCCAACTCTTTCTTCTTCATGCGCTTCCCGCCTTTTTTCTCTTTTTTCTTCTTAGCCATGTTGTCTTGTTTTTAAGTTTTCAGTCCGTAAGTCTTCAAGTTTTCTGTTTTCCACCACAAAGTAAGCAAAATAATCGGAATAACGGACGAAATCACCCACCTATTTGCAGGCGGATAGGGCAGAAACTATTATCTTTGCCGCGTTTTCAGAAAACCATGTCACATGAATAAAACCACACCCCCCCGCAGGGAACATGAAATCTATAAGGTCACGCTGACAGGCAGCCTCGTCAACTTGCTGCTGGTAGCGGGCAAATTCATGGCGGGCTTGGTGGGAAACAGTGCGGCGATGGTGGCCGACGCCGTCCATTCGCTGTCCGACCTCGTCACAGACATCATCGTACTGGCCTTCGTGCGCATTGCCGGCAAGCCCGCCGACAAACGCCACGGCTACGGCCACGGCAAATACGAAACCTTTGCCACGCTGCTCATCGGAGCGGGGCTGTTCGTCGTAGGGGCCGGCATCCTCTGGAGCGGCTGCGGACAGATATACCGGTTCATCGGCGGAGAGCCGCTGCCGGCACCGGGCTACATCGCCTTGGGAGCGGCCATCGCCTCCATTGCCTCGAAAGAACTCCTGTTCCATTACACACGCCGGGCCGGTGTGAGGACCGGCAGCCCTGCCGTGGTGGCCAATGCCTGGCACCACCGCAGCGACGCCCTCTCGTCGGTAGGGACGGCGGTCGGCATCGGCGGAGCCATCCTGCTGGGCGAAAGCGGGCGGGTGCTCGACCCCCTCGCCGCCATCGTGGTGAGCGTCTTCATCGTGCGCGTGGCCGTCAAGCTGCTGCTGCCCTGCCTGGACGAACTGCTCGAAGCCTCGCTGCCCGACGAGGTGGTGCGGCACATCCTGCAGACGGTGGATCAGGTAGCCGGCGTGGCCGAGCCCCACAAGCTGCGCACCCGCCGCATCGGCCACCGTTATGCCATTGACCTACACGTCCGCATGGACGGACAGCTGCCCCTCCTCCAGGCCCACGAGAAGGCGACCGAGGTGGAACGGCGGCTGCGGGAAGCCTTCGGCCCCGACACCATCATCAACATCCACATTGAACCCATAAAGACAAGCACATGACTCACTGTAAGAAACTATTGGTCACCGGCGCCAGCGGCTTCATAGGGAGCTTCCTGGTAGAGGGAGGACTGGAGCGCGGCATGGAGGTCTGGGCCGGCATACGTGCCACCAGCAGCCGCCGTTATCTGCAAGACCCGCGGACACGGTGGGCCGAGCTCGACCTGACGCACCCCGACCGCCTGCGTCGGCAACTGGAACAACACCGCGCCGAGCACGGCGGATGGGACTACATCATCCACTGCGCGGGCGTGACCAAAAGCCGCGACCGGGCCGGCTTCGAGACCGGCAACTACCTCGCCACCCGCCACCTCGTGGAAGCACTCACCGCCCTCGGCATGGTGCCCCGGCGTTTCGTCTACATCAGCTCGCTGAGCATCTTCGGGCCTATCCGCGAAAAAGACTATACCCCCATCCGCGACACCGACACGCCCCGCCCCAACACCGACTATGGCAGGAGCAAGGTGCGCACGGAGGCTTACCTGCAATCGCTGAAAGACTTCCCCTACATCATCTTCCGCCCCACCGGGGTCTACGGGCCGCGGGAGAAGGACTACTTCCTGATGGCGAAATCCATCCGCCACCACATCGACTTCGTGGCGGGCTTCACCCGGCAGGACATCACCTTCATCTACGTGAAAGATCTCGTGAAAGCCATCTTCGCCGGCATCGGGAAAGAGGTGTGGCAACGGGCCTACTTCGTGAGCGACGGGCAGGTGTATGCCAGCCGTACCTTCTCCGACCTTATCCGCCGAGAGCTGGGCAACCCGTGGATGATACGCTTCGTGTGCCCGCTGTTCCTGCTGCGGATGCTCTGCTTCGTGAGCGGACACACCGCACGGCTGCTGGGCAGGACCTCGACCCTGAACCCCGACAAGTATAAGATCATGAAACAACGTAATTGGCAATGCGACATCACCCCGCTGACCGAAGAGCTCGGTTTCAGGCCCGACTATCCGCTGGAGCGGGGCGTGAAGGAAATCATCACCTGGTATAAACAAGAAAAATGGCTGTAAAATTATTCGAACGTGTAGAGAGTGGCAGAGACCTGTTTGCGGTAGAGACCATCAGTCTGATATACAACGCGCTGACCACTCTGCTGATCTTCCTGCTCTATGCCCGGATGGACCATCCGGGCACCATGCTGCTGGAACGTCTGGGCATCGTGTGCCTGACCTTCGTGCTGATCTTCCTATACCAGGCCTTCCCCTGCCGGCTCACCGCTTTCGTGCGCATGGTGGTACAGATGTCCCTGCTGGCCTACTGGTATCCGGACACCTTTGAGTTCAACCGGCTCTTCCCCAACCTCGACCACCTGTTTGCGGCCACCGAGCAGACCATGTTCAACTGCCAGCCTTCGGTAGAGTTCAGCCGGGCCTGCCCCTCGGTGTGGTTCAGCGAGCCGTTCAACATGGGCTATTTCTTCTATTATCCCATGATGCTCATCGTGGTGGTGCACTACTTCCTCCACAAGTTCGAGTGGTTCGAGAAAATCAGCTTCGTGCTGGTCACCTCGTTCTTCATCTACTATTTCGTCTATATCCTGCTGCCCGTAGCGGGACCGCAGTTCTACTTCCCCGCCGTAGGAATGGACCAGATCAACGCCTGTGTGTTCCCCTCCATCGGCGACTATTTCAGCACCAACGACTATCTGGTGCCCGGTCCGGGCAACCAGGACGGCTTCTTCTACCGGTTGGTGGAGGCGTCGCAGGAAGTAGGCGAACGCCCCACCGCCGCCTTCCCCAGCTCGCATGTAGGCATCTCCACCATCGTCATGCTCATGGCGTGGCGCGTCAACCGAAAGCTGGCGGGAGTGCTCGCCCCGTTCTACGTCCTGCTGTGCTGCGCCACGGTGTACATCCAGGCCCATTACCTCATCGACTCCATTGCCGGTTTCATCTCGGCCTTCTTCGTCTACCAGTTGGCCACCCTGATGTACAAGAAGTGGTTCATCACGCCAGCCTTCAAGATGTTGGGCTGACCGTCAGAGCGGTGAGACACCACTCTGGCGGCCGTCAATGCGCTGCGGAGTGCCCTTGTAGCGGACACCGCCGCCACTGCTGACGCGGGGAGTCAGCGTGCCCGAGGCCTGACACTGGATTTCACCGGCAGAGGAAGCGGCGGCCTTCACGTCGGCCGCCTTCAGGTCTTTGGCAAAGACACTGCCTGACGAGCTGGCCGTGAGGTCGGCGTTCCGGCAAGTGCCGGACAGGGTGATGTCTGCCGACGACTGGGCGGAGGCGGTCACATCGCCCTGACACGCCAGCGACCGGACCTTGCAGTCGCCCGACGAATGGGCCTCTACGCTGAGCGCGCCGTCGCACACCAGCCGGCCCACCTCACAGTCGCCCGAAGAGGCGGTGCGGATGTTCGCCGCCGTGCAGGCCACCTGCGCCAGCTCCACATCGCCGCTGCTGTGCGCGCTCAGCGACAGGCCGGCACAACGCACGCTGCCGCCTTTGATGTCGCCGCTGCTATGGACCTCCATCCTCACGTCCTGCCGGCTCTCCAACGGCGTGGCCAGACGGATGTCCGCCGAGCTGCGCGACACAAAGTCCGTCACCTCGGGGGCGAAGACCCTCACCTCATACTTGCACTTTCCCTGGATGGAGATGTTCTTCCCCACCTGCCATCCCACTTTCAGCTCTTTCCCCTGCCGCTCCACACGGATGTAGGGTATCAGGTTGTCTGGCCCGTAGACTTCCGCATACGGACTGCCCGCCTGCTGGGTATAGACCACATCGACCGAGGCCGAGGCACTGATGCCGCTGATGTCGCCTACCGACACCCGCCGGGTGACATAGTTCTGACTGGGTTTCAACACTACACGCTCATCGGCCAGCATCCCGCAGCAGCAGGTGGCCGACAGCAACAAAGTTCCAAATAATCTCATGGTTTTCATACAACTGTAGTTTTGGTTTCTATCTGTTTTAGACGCCGGCTGCCGCCAAAAGTTACACCCGGGACCTGCCTTCTTCACCGCCCACCGCAGCAACGGCGGAAGAAAGGCCACCGCCGCAACCGTGCCACGAGGAAGGTGGCCAGCAGCACCCCCACCGTGTTGGCGGCAAAGTCCCACCAGTCGCCGCCACGATAGTCCGTACAGTACTCCTGCAACAGTTCGACTCCCCCGCTGAAGACGATGGGGCAGCCCACCGCCCCGATCCATGCGTGCCACAACGGGGCCGCCTGCCGGCGGTGGGCACGCAGGAACTCTATCCACAGCATACCGGCCATGCCGAGATACATGCAGAGGTGGACCACCTTGTCCAAATGGGGGATGCGCTCCAGCTCGTCGGGCACGCTGGGCGGCTTGAAAAACGACAAATACGTCACCACCAGGATGACGGACAATGACACCGGATAGTTTCGGATAAGGCGCAGCATGACGTTTCGGGGGAGTCAGGGTTCAACAAAATTCAGCAGGTCCGGCACCGCCGCCTGCGGGGGGCAGAAGCGTCCGGCAATGTCATCGAGTATCCGCGTCAGGTCGGCCACGGTTTCTGACCGCAACATGGCGATGCGGGTCTCGCGGAAGTTGGGAATGCCCTTGAACAGCGGCGATGCGGCCAGATGGCGGCGTACGTGCAAGATGCCCCGCCGCTCGCCCAGCAATGCCACGCTGTCTGCTATCTCCCGGCGCAGCACATCCATCCGCCAGCCGAAAGACAGCTCCGGCAGCGGTTCGCCCGCCTGCAGGTAGTGCTTGATTTCCTTGAAAATCCACGGACGCCCGAAGCTGGCACGCCCTACCATGATGGCATCCACCCCATAGTCGTCAAAACATTGGCGGGCCCGTTGGGGAGTGGTGATGTCTCCGTTGCCGATAATCGGGATATGGATACGCGGGTTCCGCTTCACCTCGCCTATCAGCGTCCAGTCGGCCTCCCCCGTGTACATCTGCGCCCGCGTGCGGCCGTGGATGGTCAGTGCCTCGATGCCGCAGTCCTGCAACGGCTCGGCCAGCTCCGTAATGATTCGATGGTCGGCGTCCCACCCCAGCCGGGTCTTCACCGTGACCGGCAGCTTCACGGCCTGCACCACGGCCCGGGTGATTTCGAGCAGCTTCGGCACGTTCTGCAACAATCCCGAGCCGGCCCCTTTCCCCGCCACCCGCTTCACCGGGCAGCCGAAGTTCAGGTCGAGGATGTCCGGCGCGGCCTGCTCCACGATGCGGGCCGCCTCCACCATCGTGTCGGTGTCTTTGCCGTAAATCTGGATGGCCACGGGCCGTTCACGTTCGCTGATGTTCAGTTTCAGCAGCGTCTTCCCCACCGAACGTATCAGTGCGTCGGCCGACACAAATTCAGTGTACACCATGTCCGCCCCGAACTCCTTGCACAGCAGTCTGAAAGCCGGGTCGGTCACGTCCTCCATCGGGGCGAGCAGGACGGGCTTTTCTCCTAAGTCAATGTTCCTAATTCTCATTATGTGGGTTTTATGGCTGCAAAGATAGCACTCTTTGCAAAAAAACAGCTACCTTTGCACGCCAAAAACCAATCCTGAAAAGATGAGTCACTCAATCAACGATTTTGAAATCATGGCCCCCGTCGGCTCCCGCGAATCGCTGGCAGCCGCCCTTCAGGCCGGTGCCGACTCCATTTATTTCGGCATCGAGAGCCTGAACATGCGGGCCCGCTCGGCCAGCACGTTCACCATAGACGACCTGCGGGAGATAGCCCGCACGTGCGACGAGCACGGTGTGAGGAGCTACCTCACGGTGAACACCATCATCTACGACGACGATCTCGCCCTGATGCGGACCATCATCGATGCGGCCAAAGAAGCCGGCATCAGTGCCGTCATCGCCGCCGATGTGGCCGTCATGGCCTACTGCCACCAGATAGGGCAGGAGGTCCACCTCTCCACCCAGCTGAACATCAGCAACGCCGAGGCCCTGAAGTTCTACGCCCGTTTTGCCGATGTGGTGGTGCTGGCCCGCGAGCTCCAGCTGAGCCAGGTGCGCCACATCTACGACGCCATCCGGCAGCAGCACATCACCGGCCCGATGGGCAAGCCTGTCCGCATCGAGATGTTCTGCCACGGCGCACTGTGCATGGCCGTGTCGGGCAAATGCTACCTCAGCCTCCACGAACTGAACGCCTCGGCCAACCGGGGGGCCTGCATGCAGGTGTGCCGCCGCGCCTACACGGTGAGAGACAAGGAGAGCGACATAGAGCTGGAGGTGGACAACCAGTACATCATGTCGCCCAAAGACTTGAAAACCATCCATTTCATGGACGAGATGATAGCGGCCGGCGTCCGGGTGTTCAAGATTGAAGGCCGTGCCCGCGGACCGGAATATGTCAAGACGGTGGTCGAATGCTACAAAGAGGCCGTGCAGGCCTGCATCGAGGGGTCGTTCACCGAAGCGAAGAAGCAGGAGTGGGACCTCCGCCTGCGGCGGGTCTTCAACCGCGGTTTCTGGGACGGCTACTACTTAGGGCAGCGGTTAGGCGAATGGAGCCACAACTACGGCTCGGAGGCCACCGAGAAGAAAGTCTATGCCGGCAAGGGCATCAAGTATTTCTCCCGCCTCGGCGTGGCCGAATTTCTGATAGAGGCCGCCGAAATCAAGGTGGGCGACCGCCTGCTCATCACCGGCCCCACCACCGGCGCCATGTATGTGGACCTGGAAGAGGCACGGGTGGACCTGCAACCGGTGGAGGTGGTGCGCAAAGGGGCGCACGTCTCCTTCAAGGTGCCGGGACGCATCCGCCCCAGTGACAAGCTCTATCGGATGGAGCCGAGCGGCCGGCAGCCGCAATGATGCCTCCGCCCAACACCACATCGCCGCGGTAGAAGACGGCGGCCTGTCCCGGCGCCACGGCGGCCAGCGGTTCCAGCAGCCGGACGTGCAGCCGCCCGTCGGGGGCCTGTGTCACCGTACAGCGGTTGGCCTGCTTGCGGTAGCGTATCTTCACAATGACATCGTCGTGGTGCAACACGGCGGCCGGACGGACGAGGTGCCAGTCGTGGAGCCACATCTCCGTCTGCTCCAACGAGCGGAGCGAATCACTGAGAATCACCTTGTTCTCTGCCGGGAGGATGTCTTTCACAAACACCGCCTTGTTCAGCTGGAGCCCCAGCCCCCGGCGTTGGCCGATGGTGTAGAAGGGATAGCCCTCGTGCTTGCCCAGGCACCGGCCGGCCTCGTCGTAGAACCAGCCGGGGACAATGCTACCCGCCGGCACCTCCTGCCGGAGAAAGGTGCGGTAATCGCCCGGACAGAAGCAGACCCCCAGACTGTCGCGCCGGGCCGCCACCTGGGCGAACCCCCTCCGGGCCGCCAGCCCGCGCACCTCCGCCTTGCAGTGCCCGCCCATGGGCAGCAGCATCCGGCAGAGGATGTCCTGGGGCAGCCCCCACAAGAAGAAAGACTGGTCCTTGTCGGCATCGGCCCCCGCCGTGATGTGCCAACAGCCGTCTATCCATCGTTTCTGCACATAGTGCCCCGTGGCCAGGTGGTAGATGCCCCGCTCGTCGGCCACCTGCCGGAGCAGCGGCCACTTGAAGCGGTGGTTGCACAGCGTGCACGGCACCGGCGTGCGGCCCGCCATGTATTCGTCGACAAAATAACGGATGATGTCCGTGCGGAAAGCATCGCGCACGTCCAGCGTCAGGTGGGGGATGCCCAACTGACGGCAAAGGCGGGCCGCATCGTCCAGATAGCCGGTGCCGCCCGCCTGCTCATACAACCGGAAGGTGATGCCCGTCACGTCGTAACCGGCATCCTGCAGCAGGAGAGCGGCCACGGAGCTGTCCGTGCCGCCGCTCATCCCCAGCAGTACTTTCTTGTTGGGTGTCATGGTCCTCAACGCCTCCACAAAAGTTCAGGCCCTTACAGCCCCAGGTCCTTGAAGGTGCGCGGAGCCGGCACACCGGGCAGAGGCTTGCGGTCCTTCAGTTGCTCCAGGGCCACCTCGATGGCCTTCTGCAGCTGCTGGTCCTCGCCGGCCTGCTCGCGCACGGGGTCGTTGTCCACCCATATATCCGGGTCCACCCCGTGGTTCTCCACGATCCACTGGCCCGTCTTGACATCATAGTTCGTGAAGAACGGCACCCGGATGTCCGTCCCGTCCATGTAGGGCAACGAGCCGCTGATGCCGATAATGCCGCCCCACGTGCGGGTGCCGATGACCGTCCCGAGCCCGTTGGCCTTGAAGCTCCACGGGAAGAGGTCGCCGTCGGACGCGCTGTACTTGTTGATGAGCAGCACCTTCGGTCCGTGGTGGGTAGCGTCGGGAATCGTCCCTGTGCGGTCGGAGGTGCGGTACATGGTCATGCGGTAAGGCTTGCGCAACAAGCGTTCGATGATCATCGGCGACACATTGCCCCCGCCATTGGCACGGTCGTCAATGATGAGCGCCTCCTTGTCCAATTGGGGGTAGAAGTAGCGGGCGAACTCGTTCAGCCCCTCGGGCCCCATGTCCGGGATATAGATATAGCCCACCCGTCCGCCGGTGGCCTTGTCGACGGTCTGTATGTTCTTCTGCACCCAGTTATAGTGGTACAGCGGATACTCGTTGCGGATAGGTGTCACCACCACGCGGCGCGCGCCGGCAGCCGTCGGCTTCGTGTTCACGGCCAGCTCGGTCAGCACCCCGGCCTTGCCCGCCAGCAGCTCGTAGATATTGTCCACGGTGGTTGTCGAGACCCCGTCCACCGCCGTGATGTAGTCGCCTTCCTGAATGTTCATCCCCGGCTCGGTGAGCGGCGAACGGAGGCTTTCGCTGTAAGGAGCTCCCGGAAGGATTTTCCCGATGCGGAAGAAGCCGCTCTTGTCCCGGCTCAGCTCGGCCCCCAGCAGGCCCATGTCTATCCGTTCCGGCTTCGGGTAGTCGCCGGGGTTGACGTAGGCATGTCCGCACGCCAGCTCGGCAATCATGCCCCCGATGATATAGTTCAGGTCCAGGCGGGTCTTGGCATACGGCACCAGCCCCTCGTACTTGGCCCGGATGGCCTTCCAGTCCAGGCCGTGCATGTTCTCCAGGTAGAAGCCGTCGCGGAACGCCCGCCAGGCTTCATCGAAGATTTGTGCCCATTCCTGTGCATAGTCTACCGTGGCCACCATGTCGTCCAGCCGCACGGGCTCTTCCAGCTTGGCCTTGCCGCTCCCCAGCGGAGTGACATAGACCGCTTTCTCACGGAACTTGTAGAACAGGGCCTGCTTGCCGCCGGCAGCTACCGACATGCTGGCCCGCTCGGCGATGCACTCGTCTTTCTGGCGGGCGAGGTCGAACGCATGCACTCCCTCGCGGGTGCCGTACCACAGTGTCTTGCCGTCGCAATAGAAATCACCGTAATGACCGGCTGCCAACGGGAGCTTCACGATGCGTCCCAACAGGCCGTCGGTATCGAGGCGGACCGTCACCTCACCGGCAGCGGGAGCATCGGCAGCCGCTGCCCCGGCTTTCGGGTCGGCGGGCAGGAAGGGGGAAGGCGTGTCTTTCGACAGCATGGCCATGTAGATGCCTCCCATTGTGGTGTAGACGTGATTCCACTCCAAACGTCCGTAGATGGGGTTGAAGTCGCGGTTGGAAGAGAATATCAGGTACTTGCCATCGGTGCTGAAGGCCGGTGAGGACGAGTCGTACCAACGTTCCGTCACGGCATATTCCTTGCCCGTCGGCAGATGGAGGACATAGACCACCGTCATCTGGTTCTTCTCCTCTTTCGTATAGGTAATCCACTGGCTGTCGGGCGAGAAGGCCACCTCCCGGAACTCACTGGCCGGATGCTGCACCAGTACCTTTTTGGTCTTCGTGGCCACATCGGCCAGCACCACCCGGTTCTTGCGGTCGGTGTAGAGCACCGACTTGCTGTCGGGGCTCCACTGCAGCCGGCGGATGTACGTGTCGTTCCCCCTCGTCAGCTGGATGGGGTCGCCGCCCTCGGCCGGCTGGAGCCAGACCTCGGTCTCGCCGGTGCGGTCGGAGATGTAGGCGATATACTTGCTGTCGGGGCTCCAGGCCGCCGAGCGATCATTGGCGCCGGGCGTGCGGGTGATGTTGCGGGTCACCCCCTTGGCGGCAGGCACGTCAAACACCTCGCCGCGTGCGGTGACCGCCAGCCGCCGTCCGTCGGCAGAGAGGTGCACGTCCGTGATCTTGTCGGCCACGTGCTTCCGCTCGCTGCGGGCATAGACGTTCTCGGCGTTCAGCGTGACGTGAATCTGCCGGCTTTCGCGGGTCTTGGGGTCCAGCTGGTACAGGTAGCCACCTTTTTCATAGACAATGGTTTTTCCGTCCGTGCTGGGGAACTTCACGTCATAGTCCGTATAGTGGGTCACCTGCTCGGTCTGGCCCGTCACCGTGTTATAGACGAAGATGTTCATGGTCATCTGCCGGTCGGAGATGAAGAAGATTTCGTCGCCCACCCACATGGGGGCGATGTCCTGCGCCACGTGGTCGGTCACGTTGGTCACCTGCTTGCTCTTCGTGTCGTACACCCAGATGTCGTCGGCCATGCCGCCCCGGTAATATTTCCAGTTGCGGAATTCGCGGAACACGCGGTTATAGGCCAGTTTCGTGCCGTCGGGCGAATACGAGCAGAAGCCCCCCTCGGGCAGCGGCAAAGCCTCGGGCAGTCCGCCCGCCACGGGTGCGCTCCACAGGCGTCCGTCGAAACCGTCGCTGATGCGGTTGCGGTACACGATGTGCCGCCCGTCGGGGGTCCACGTCATCACGATGTTGTTGGGGCCCATGCGGTCGCCCACGTCATCGCGCGCGTTGGTGGCGGTGTAGGTCACCCGCCGGGGCTGTCCGCCGTCGGCCGACAAGGTGTACACCTCGCGGTTGCCGTCATACTCTCCCGTAAAGGCAATGGTCCGTCCGTCGGGCGAGAACCGTGCGAACAGCTCGTAGCCTACGTGCGACGTTAGCCGGGTGGCGGCTCCCCCCTGCAACGGGGCCTTGTACAAATCGCCCGCATACGTAAAGACGACCTCGGTACCGTTGGTGGCCGGGAACCGCATCAGGCGGGCTTCTTCTGCGTGGGCCGCCGTCAGTGTGCCGGCAGCCAGCAAAGACAATAACAATTCTTTCTTCATGCTTGTATGTTTTTTGGATGTTCTTTTTCGGGAGGAATGCCTTGCGGGGCCGTCTGCCGGTGGATGAGGTAGAGGCAGAGGGCGGTGACCGCCGCTCCGCTCACCGCCGTCCACAAGGCTCCGGCAGGGCCCAGCTGTTCTGCCATGGTCAGGTCCATCCGTTGCCCGGTGAGGTGGAAGAGCACGACCGACGAGCCGTTGTTGAGGAGGTGCATCAGGATGCAAGGCAACAGGCTGCCGGTGCGGAAGTACACCCACCCCAGGACCAGCCCGGTGAGGAAGGCAAACGGTATCTGGGCGGGATTGCCGTGGACGAGGCCGAACAGCAGTGCCGCGACCCCTATAGCGGCCTCCGGAAAGCGCCACTGCCGGAGCAGGGCGTTCTGGATGGCTCCGCGGAAGACCAGCTCCTCTACCACCGGGGCGATGAGGGTGACCGACACGATGCCGAGGGGCGACCGCATCAGCTGCCGCACCAGCTCCTCATGGTGGTCGGGCAGGTGCATCTGCTCGGTCAGGTAATTGGTCCAGCAGCCCATGGCGGCCATGAGCAGCAGGCAGAGGGGCAGCAGCGGGGCCGGTCCGGGCGACAGGATCCGGCGATGGTGCGGGACATCGCCCATCAGCACGACATGGACCCCCATGAGGAGGCTGCCCGCCGCGCTGGCTGCCACCAGGACCATCGTGGCGGTGTCACCCTCCAGGTGCAAGTAGTGTTGCACCACGATGGCGGCGGCCTGGGCCAGCAGCTGGTAGCCGATGAAATAGATCAGCAGTACTATCGTTCGTCTCATGTTTTCTATGCCGATAAAAGGGTTGTGCGGGCAAATGTAGCCAAAAAAAATAAGAATCTCCGCCAATCCCGACAGGAATGCCTTGGCCGTTCGGACTAATTTTTGTAATTTCGCCACTTTCAAGAATCCTATAACCTGACAAACTGATGATGAAAAAGACAATTTTATCCTTCGTCCTGCTGTGGTCGCTGGTCGCCCACGCCGCAGCGCAACTCCTGAGCTCGCCCGACGGGCAGCTGGAGATGCAGTTCCGCCTGAGTGCCGACGGCACCCCCACCTACTCCCTGCACTACAAGGGGAAGACCGTGATTGCCGAGAGCCGTCTGGGCTTTCTGATAGCCCCGAAAATTGACTTCAGCCACGGCTTCCGCATCGTCTCTACCGAGACCCGCGAGGCGGACACCACCTGGCAGCCGGTGTGGGGACAATACCGCACCATCCGCGACTGCCACCGGGAGCTGTTCGTGGCCTTGGAGCAGGAGCGGAGCGGACGGCTGCTGCACCTGCGCTTCCGGCTGTTCAACGACGGGCTGGGCTTCCGCTACGAGTTCCCCGTGCAGCCCCACCTGCGCCACTTCGGCCTGGCCGACGAGCTGACCGAGTTCCGACTGACGGGCGACCACACGGCCTTCTGGCTGCCGGCGGACTATGACACCAACGAGTTCAAGACCACCACCTCGCCGCTCTCTGAGGTGGCCCGCCTCATGCCCGCCGCCCGCGACGAGGCCCTGGCCTGCAAGTCGCCCTCGCCCAACCTGGCCGTACAGACCCCGCTGATGCTGAAATCGGCCGACGGGCTCTACATCAACCTCCACGAGGCGGCCTTGGTGAACTTCCCCGCCCTGCACCTGAACCTCGACGACCGGCAGTGGGTGCTCAGCGCACACCTCACCCCCGACAAGAACGGTGCCAAGGGCTACCACCAGACCGGTTCGGTGAGCCCGTGGCGTACGGTCATCGTCAGCGACGACGCACGCGACATCCTGGCCTCTACCTTGATACTGAACCTCAACGAGCCCTGCGCCATCGAGGACACCTCGTGGATCCACCCCACGAAGTACGTGGGCGTGTGGTGGGAATACTTCACCGGCGGCGGCTCCACCTGGGCCTACACCGACACGCCAGACATCCGCATCGGGCAGACGGACTACACCCGGCTGGCCCCCAACGGACATCACGGCGCCAACACGGCCCACGTCAAGGAATACATCGACTTCGCCGCCCGCAACGGCTTCGACGCGGTGCTGGTGGAAGGCTGGAACGAGGGCTGGGAAGACAACACGGCCTACCAGAAAGACCGCATCTACAGCTTCACGAAAGCCTACCCCGATTTTGACGTGGAGGGCCTCCACCGCTATGCCGCCGCCAAAGGGGTGAAGATCATCATGCACCACGAGACGACCTCGTCGGTGACCGACTACGAACGCCAGCTGCCCGATGCCCTCCGGTTCATGAACGCCCACGGCTACGACGCCGTGAAGACCGGCTACGTGGGCCCCCTCCAGCCGCGCAGCGAGCACCACGACGGCCAGTGGATGGTGAACCACTACCTCTACGTGGTGCAAGAGGCCGCCAAGCACCGGGTGATGGTCAACTCGCACGAGGCGGTGCGGCCCACCGGCCTCTGCCGCACCTACCCCAACTGGGTGGCGCAGGAGTCGGGCCGCGGCACGGAGTTCGAGTCGTTCAACGGCAACCGCCCCGACCACACCACCATCCTGCCGTTCACCCGACTGATGGGAGGCCCGATGGACTATACGCCGGGCATCTTCGAAGGAGACCTCTCGGTGTATGGCAGCAACCCCGCGAAGCTGAGCAGCACCTTGGTGAAGCAGCTGGCCCTTTATGTCACGATGTACAGCCCCCTGCAGATGGCGGCCGACCTCTATCCCAACTATGAGCGGTATGCCGACGCCTTCCAGTTCATCAAGGACGTGGCCGTAGACTGGGACGACACCTACGTGCTGGAGGCAGAGCCGGGCGACTACATCACGATAGCCCGCAAGGCCAAGGGGAAAGACGAGTGGTATGTGGGCGGCATCACCGACGAGCAGGCCCGCACGGCCACCATCGACCTGGGCTTCCTGCCCGCCGGACAGCGCTACGAGGCCACCATCTATGCCGACGCCAAGGACGCCGACTGGCAGACCAACCCCAAAGCCTACGTCATCAGCAAGCAGCGGGTGACCCCCAAGACCGTGCTGCGGCCCAAGCTGGCCCCCGGCGGCGGCGTGGCGGTCAGCATACGGCCCCTCTGAAATGAAGAATGAAAAATGAAGAATCTTCTCCTCTCCCTGTCATGTTGAGCGCAGCGAAACATCTTGGAAATGAAGAATGAAGAATGAAGAATCTTCTCTTCCCCTTGTCATGTTGAGCGAAGCGAAACATCTGTAAACCGCCCGGTTTCGGCTGCGCTGTGTGGACAGATCCTTCGCTCCGCTCAGGATGACAAGCGTGGGAAAGCGTGGGAAAGCGTGGAAGATTCTTCATTCTTCGTTCTTCATTCTTCATTTATTAAGAGGATAGCCTCTCCCCACAGCCGTCAACGGATTGTCAGCCGGTTGTAATAAGGATGTAACATGAAACCCCGAACTTTGCAACATCCAAAAAACAACCAACTATCCCCTTTATGAAGAAAAAACATCTGCTGACAGCCCTCCTCCTTGCCGCCGCCACCTTGCCTGCCGCGGCAAGCGACGGCCCCGACGCCTCGCCCGACCCCGACCCGAAGAAGGGCGACGCCATCATCACCATCTTCACCAACGCCCATTCCGGTTTCGGCCACGCCAACGACGACCGCGGCTTCGACCTGGAGCGCGCCTACATCGGCTACCAGTACTCCCTGCCGAAAGGCGTCCGCCTGAAGGCCGTGATAGACTTCGCCCAGCTCAAGGACCAAGACGTGCAGCGCGTGGGCTACGTCAAGACCGCCGAAGTGCAATGGAAGCACCAAGGCCTCACCCTGTGCGCCGGCCTCACCTCGACCATCCAGTTCAAGACCCAAGAGAGTTTCTGGGGGAAGCGCTACATCATGAAGTCTTTCCAGGACGAATACAAATTCGGCAGCAGCGCCGACCTCGGCCTCACCGCCGCCTATCGCTTCAGCCCGGTGCTCTCGGCCGATGTGGCCGTCTTCAACGGCGAAGGCTACAAGAAGCTGCAAATCAAGGACGGCCTGCAGTATGGCGCCGGCCTCACGCTGACCCCCGCCCGGGGATGGACCGTGCGTGCCTACGCCTCCTACAACGAGGCGGCAGAGAAATCCCAAAAAGGCATCACCAACCTGGCGGCCTTCGCCGGCTACCGGCAGCAGGAGTTCTCCATAGGTGCCGAATATAACCACCAGTTCAACACCGGCTACACCGACGGGCAAGACAAGAGCGGCACCTCTGTCTACGCCACCGTCAACGCCAACCGCCGCCTCGCCTTCTTCGGACGCTGGGACTGGCTCACCTCCAAGCACCACTGGAGCGACGGCACCGACGGCATGGCAGGCATCGTAGGAGCCGAGTTCAAACTGGGCAACTACATCAAGCTCTCGCCCAACTTCCGCATCTGGGACGCGCACCAAAGCGACACGCCCAGCAGCTACTATGCGTATCTGAACGCCTCCTTCAGCCTCTGAAAAAAAACACTCATTTATTTTTGACGAAGATATGAAAAAACTTTATTTACCCATCGTTACAAGTGCCCTGCTGCTGGCTTTCACCGCCTGCGGCGGACAAAAAAGCAAGGACACCGTCCGTGAATCCGTTGAGCTGACCGGCGCCGGCGCCACTTTCCCGCTGCCTTTCTACAACATGTCGTTCGAGAACTATTCGGCCACCAACGGCGACCGCATCGCCTACGGCGGCATCGGCAGCGGCGGCGGCATCCGCAACCTGAAAGACGGCATCGTAGACTTTGCCGGCAGTGACGCCTTCCTGTCCGACAAAGAGATGCAGGAGATGCAGCCCGTCGTCCACGTGCCCACCTGCATGGGTGCCGTAGTGCTGGCCTACAACCTGCCCGACGTGGCAGAGCTCAACCTCAGCGGTGAAGTGATAGCCGACATTTACGCCGGCAAAATCACCGACTGGAACGACGCCCGCCTCAAAGCCCTCAACGCCGGCGTGACCCTGCCCGCCCAAAAAATCATCCTGGCCTACCGCTCGGACGGCAGCGGCACCACCGCCGTCTTCACCGACTACCTGTGCAAGGTGAGCGAGAGCTGGAAGAACACCTACGGCAGCGGCAAGACCGTCGACTTCCCCGTGGGCCAGGCCGCCAAAGGCAACCCCGGCGTGGCCGGCATCATCGCCCAGACCCCTTACTCCTTGGGCTACATCGGCTCCGAGTACGCCTTTGCCCAGCACATTGCCAGTGCCAACCTCCTGAACCGCCAAGGCGAGCTCGTCACCCCGTCGCCGGCCAGCATCTCCGCCGCTGCCGGCGAACTGCCGCAAGACACCCGCTGCTCCATCACCGATGCCGACGCCAAGGGCGCCTACCCCATCAGCTGCTTCACCTGGCTCATCATCTATAAGGAACAGCACTACTCCGGCCGCAGCAAGACCCAGGCCGCAGCCACGGTCAACCTGCTCAAGTACATGCTGAGCGACAGCGTGCAACAGACCACCTCTACCGTACATTACGCTCCGCTGCCCCGGCAGGCCGTCAGCCTGAGCTTGGAGAACCTGAAGAGCGTGACCTACGACGGACAGCCGCTCTGACCCACCCCTGTTGTCGGATCCAGTCAAGTATCAGCGTATGCAAGACAAACTATTCCGCAGCTGTCTTTTCCTGTCGGCCATCGTCATCCCGCTCATCGGCGGAGGCATCCTCCTGTCACTCACGGCAGATGCCTCTGGAGCATTCGAAACCTTCGGATTCTGGCATTTCATCTGCTCCGACCAGTGGGTGACGACAGCCGGACAAGAGAACTACGGTGCCCTGCCTTTCATCACGGGCACCCTGCTCACCACCCTGCTGGCCCTGCTGCTGTGCATCCCCTTCTCGCTGCCGGTGGCCCTGTTTACGGGCGAGTACTTCCGTGGCCGCAAAATAGCCACCGTGCTGGGCACCGTGACCGACCTGCTGGCCGGCATCCCCTCCATCATCTACGGCCTGTGGGGCTTCTACGTGCTGCGTGGCGTGTTCATGCACCTCGGCCTCTCGCCGCAAGGGTCGGGCATCCTCACGGCCTCGTTCGTGCTCTCCATCATGATTGTGCCCTATGCCGCCTCGTTGAGCGCAGAGTTCATCAAGATGGTCCCCTCCGACCTCAAAGAAGCCGCCTACGCCATCGGCGCCACCCGTGCCGAGGTCATCCGCCGTGTCATTTTCCCCGTGGCCGGCCCGGGCATCTTCTCGGCCTACATCCTCGCCATCGGGCGCGCCCTGGGCGAGACCATGACCGTCACCATGCTCATCGGCAACACCAACCAGCTCCCCGACACGCTCCGCACCACGGGCAACACCATGGCCAGCATCATCGCCAACCAGTTCGGCGAGGCCGACGGGCTGAAGCTCTCCTCGCTCATCGCCATCGGGCTGCTGCTGTTCCTCATCACCGCCGTCATCAACATGATCGGCAAACTGCTCATCCAACGTGCCCGCCACGTGTAACCCCCCTCGACATCATGCAAAACAGCCAACCAATAAAACTGAGAATCTTCAAGAGCCGCCTCCTCTTCGTGAGTGTCTGCGTGTGCTCTGCCATCACCGCCATACCGCTGCTGGCCATTCTGGGCGAAGTGCTCGTCAAGGGCTGGCACCAGCTGGGATGGTCGTTCCTCACCGAAGCCACCCCCAACGCCTACAAGGCCATGATGGCCGCCGCCCAGGGCGAGTCGCTGCCCGGCGGCATTGCCGGCGGCATCGTGGGCACCTTCCTCATGCTGCTCACGGCCTCCGTCGCCGCCATCCCCACTGGCATCCTGTGCGGCATCTTCCTCTCCGAATACCGCGGCTCGTGGGTGGCCACCGGCATCAGCTACCTCACCGACCTGCTGCAGGGCACGCCCTCCATCATCATCGGCATCATTGTCTACATCTGGGTGGTGGTCCCCACGCGGGGCTATTCGGCCTTCGCCGGCAGCGTGGCCCTCTTCATCATGATGCTGCCCCTCATCATCCGCTCTACCGAGGAGACCATGAACGTGCTGCCCGCCACCCTCAAAGAGGCCGGGCTGGCCCTCGGCGGCAGCTACTGGCGGGTGATGCTGCAAGTCCTGCTGCCCTCGGCCCTGGGCAGCATCTTCACCGGCATCCTGCTGGCCATCTCGCGCGTGGTGGGCGAGACCGCGCCCCTCATGTTCACCGCCCTGGGCGGAGCCGCCATCAGCTGGAACATGGCCAAGCCCATGGCCGCCGTGCCGCTGCTCATCTGGGAGTTCTTCAACGACCCCAACCTGCAGTCGCTCATCTGGGGCGCGTCGCTCTTCCTGCTCACCTTCGTGTTGTTCCTCAATTTATCAGCAAAAAGAATCGCAAAGAAATGGAAACTATAAAAGACCCCGTCCTCCGGCTGAAGGACGTATGCATCTCCTACACCGCCGGCACCATGGCCGTGAAGCACGTGTCCGCCGACATCGAGAAAAACTCCATCACCGCCATCATGGGCCCCTCAGGGTGCGGCAAGAGCACCCTGCTGCGCGCCATCAACCGCATGCACGAACTCTACAAGAACATCCGGGTGACCGGCGAAATCCTGCTGGGCGGCGAGAACGTGCTCCAGATGGAGCCGATGGAGGAACGCCGCAAGATAGGCATGGTCTTCCAGCGGCCCAACCCCTTCCCCACCATGAACATCTACGACAACGTGTTGGCCGGCTACCTTCTCAACGGCATCCGCCTAAGCAAGTCGCAGAAAGACGACATCGTAGAGCGCCACCTGCGGGGCGTAGCCCTGTGGGACGAGGTGAAAGACTCGCTCACCAAGCGGGGCACCTTCCTCTCGGGCGGACAGCAGCAACGGCTGTGCATCGCCCGCGCACTGGCCCTGCAGCCCGACGTGCTGCTGATGGACGAGCCCACCTCCGCCCTCGACCCCATCGCCACCAAGCACATCGAGAGCCTGATGGACAACCTGAAAAAAGAGGTGACCATCCTCATCGTGACGCACAACATGGGGCAGGCCATGCGCATCTCCGACCGGTCCATGTTCATGTTTCTGGGCGAACTGGTGGAATACGACAAAACCAACGTCCTCTTCGAACATCCACGCGACGAACGCACCCGCTCTTACCTGACCGGCAAAATGGGCTGACCGCCCTCCTCCGCCCTGCGACACGAAGACACAGCGCACAAAAAAACGCCGCGTCTTCGTGTCTTTATAAGCCCACCCCTCCCCCTTTTCAGTTTTATGTTGTATCTTTGCACCGCAAAAACCAAAATCATCCCATGGAAAAGAAATACCAACGCACTACCGTCACATCGGCACTGCCGTATGCCAACGGGCCGGTACACATCGGACACCTCGCAGGAGTCTATGTACCTGCCGACATATATGTACGCTACCTGCGGCTGAAGAAAGAAGACGTGCTCTTCATCGGAGGCTCCGACGAACACGGCGTACCCGTCACCATCCGCGCCAAGAAGGAAGGCTGTACGCCTCAGGACGTGGTGGACCGTTACCACTCACTCATCAAACGATCGTTTGAGGAATTCGGCATCTCGTTTGACGTGTACAGCCGCACCACCTCGGCCACGCATCACCAGTTTGCCTCCGACTTTTTCCGTAAGCTCTACGAAGAGGGCAAGCTGGAGGAAATCACCGAAGAGCAGTTCTGCGACGAGGTGACAGGCGAGTTCCTGACCGACCGCAACATCGTGGGCGAATGTCCGCGCTGTCATGCGGAGGGAGCCTATGGCGACCAATGTGAGAAATGCGGCGCCACCCTCTCGCCCGACGAACTGATTCACCCCACCAACAAGAACAATCCCGGCCACGCACTGGTGAAGCGCCCCACCAAAAACTGGTACCTACCCTTGGGACAGTATCAGGAATGGCTGAAGCAGTGGATCCTGGAAGGACACAAGGAATGGCGTCCGAATGTCTACGGCCAGTGCAAGTCATGGCTCGACATGGACCTGCAACCCCGCGCCATGACACGCGACCTTGACTGGGGCATCCCCGTACCGGTGGAAGGCGCTCAGGGCAAAGTGCTCTACGTGTGGTTCGACGCCCCCATCGGCTACATCAGCAACACCAAAGAACTGTGTGACGCACAGCCCGAACGGTGGGGCAGCTGGCAGCGGTGGTGGCAGGACCCCGACACACGCCTCGTCCATTTCATCGGCAAGGACAACATTGTGTTCCACTGCATCATCTTCCCTGTGATGATGAAGGCACACGGCGACTACATCCTGCCGGACAACGTGCCCTCTAATGAGTTCCTGAACTTGGAAGGCGACAAAATCTCCACCTCCCGCAACTGGGCTGTATGGCTGCACGAATACCTGCAGGACTTCCCCGGCAAGCAAGACGTGCTGCGCTATGTGCTCACCGCCAACGCCCCCGAAACGAAAGACAATGACTTTACCTGGAAAGACTTCCAGGCCCGCAACAACAACGAGCTGGTGGCCGTGTACGGCAACTTCGTGAACCGCGCGCTGGTGCTGACCCACAAATACTTCGGCGGGAAGGTGCCCGCCTGTGGTGAACTGACCGACGGTGACCGTGCCACCTTGCAGGAATTTGCCGACGTCAAGGCCGAAGTGGAAAAGCTGCTCGATGCCTTCAAGTTCCGCGACGCACAGAAGGAGGCCATGAACCTGGCCCGCATCGGCAACAAGTACCTGGCCGACACCGAGCCGTGGAAGCTGGCCAAGACGGACCTGGGCCGTGTGGCCACCATCCTGAACATCGCCCTCCAGTTAGTGGCCAACCTGGCCATCGCCTTCGAGCCGTTCCTGCCCTTCAGCAGCGCACGTCTGCGCGGGATGCTGAACATGGAGAGCTTCGACTGGGAACAGCTGGGCCGCACCGACCTGCTGGCGGCGGGCCATGCCCTGAACAAGGCCGAGCTGCTCTTTGAGAAGATAGAGGACGACGCCATCCAGGCACAGGTGGAGAAGCTGCTGGCCACCAAAAGGGCCAACGAGGCGGCCGCCTACAAGGCTCACCCTGTGAAACCGGTCATCCCGTTCGAGACGTTCGAGCAGGTGGACATCCGCGTGGGCACGGTGCTGGCGTGTGAGCCGGTGCCCAAGATGAAGAAACTGCTGAAGTTCAAGATTGCCGACGGGCTGGAGAACCGCACCATAGTGAGCGGCATCGCCCAGCACTGCCGTCCCGAAGAGCTGGTGGGCCGGCAGGTGCTGTTTGTGGCCAACCTGGCCCCGCGCCAGTTCAAGAACGGGTTAGTGAGCGAGGGCATGATACTGAGCGCGGCCGATGCCGACGGGTCACTGGCCGTCACCTCGGTGCTGCGCCCGGTGAAGCCCGGCAGCGAGGTGTGCTGACAAACCCCTTACGCCGGCACAGGCCTGCGAACTGTACGGATGTTCTATCGCCATGATCCGTATAAGCGCATCGGCCTGTGCCGGTTTTTGTGTCTATTACCTTATCTTATAGAAGATGGCAGAATCACTCAAAGACAAAACGGCCAAGGGGCTGCTGTGGGGGGCGGTGAACAACGGGACGCAGCAGGTGCTGGTCCTGCTGTTCGGCATCGTGCTGGGCCGGCTGCTGGGCCCCGAGGAATATGGCATGGTGGGGATGGTGACCCTCTTCACGCTGCTGGGCAACGCGCTGCAGGAGAGCGGCTTCCGAGCGGCGCTGGTCAACCTCAAGACCGTGCGCCACGCCGACTATAACGCCGTGTTCTGGTGCAGCGTGGGCATCGGCCTGGCCGCCTACGCCTTGCTGTTTGCCGCCGCGCCGGCCATCGCCCGCTTCTACCACGAGCCGCGGCTGGTGCCCTTGGCGCGCTACTGCTTCCTGGCGGTCCCCATCGCCAGCCTCGGCACGGCGCAGGGAGCCTACCTCTGCCGCCACCTGAAGGTGAAGGAGCAGGCCCTGTCGGGCCTCACGGCCCACGTGGTGTCGGGCTTGCTGGGCATCGGCCTGGCCTGCTGCGGCTGCTCCTACTGGGGCATCGCCACCCAGAGCCTGGCCTACTTGGTCACGGTGACGGCGTGCACGTGGCGGTTCTCGCCGTGGCGGCCTACGCTCACCTTCGACTTCGCTCCCCTGCGCCCGCTGTTCGCCTTCAGCAGCAAGCTGCTCGTCACCAACCTCGTGAGCCAGCTCAACAACCACCTGCTGAGCGTCCTGCTGGGGCGGTTCTTCCACGCCGGGGCGGTGGGCAACTACCACCAGGCCAACAAGTGGAACGCCACCGGACACCAGTTTGTGAGCGGCATGATAGGCAGTGTGGCCCAACCGGTGCTGGCCAGTGTGCGCGACGACCGCCCGCGTGCCTCCCGCGTCTTCAGGCGCATCCTCCGCTTCACGGCCTTCGTCAGCTTCCCGGCCCTATTCGGGCTGGCCACCGTCACCCGCGAGCTGATTCTGCTCACCGTGGGCGAGCGGTGGACGGGCAGCATCCCCCTGCTGCGGCTGCTCTGCCTGGGCGGGGCCTTCGTCCCCCTCTCGCTGCTCTTCGCCAACCTCATCATCAGCCAGGGCCGCTCCGCCCTCTACATGCGCAACATCCTGGCGCAGCTGCTACTCCAGCTGGGGGCCGTGTTGGCCATCGCCGCGCTGGGAGGGGGCATCCGCCAGATGGTGCTGGCCTACGCCGCGCTGCAAATGGGCTGGCTGCCGGTGTGGCTGGCCTTCGCCCGCCGCTTCGTTGACCTCACCGCCGCCGGCCTCTGCCGCGACCTGCTGCCCTTCGTGGCGGGGGCCGCCCTGGCCTGCACGGCTGCCGGGGCCGCCGCTTCGCTGACGGGGGCGGGGCTGCTGCCCTCGCTGGGGCTGAAGGTGGCGACGGCCGCCCTGTGCTACACGGCATGGGTGCGGTGGTGGGACGGGCCGCTGCTGGACGAATGTCTGACCTACTTACTGAAAAAGAAAACAACATGATGAACGGAAAACTCTTTGTGATGGGCGCGCCGGCGGTGATCTTCGACAGCCTGGAGCCGGAATGGCAGGCCCGCCTGGAATATGTGGACAGCTTCCTGCAGTTCCCCAAGGGCCGCTGGCGGCAGCTCACCCGCTGGCTGGTAGTGGGACGGCTCCCCCTGCCGCGCCGCTGCCTCTACGCCTGGTTCCCGCAGCAGGGGCTGGACCACCTGCTGCAGGCCACCGCCGCCGACCGCGTGCTGCTCTACGAGTGTGCCAACTACCGGATGCTGAAGGCGGTGCGGCGGCTCCTCCCCCGCACGACGGTCTGCTTCATCTACTACTGCAACCCCATCCGCACCCTCTTCGGCCACCCCGAACGGGAGCTGGCCGCCATTGCCCGCTTAGGGTTCCGCCTCAGCACGTTCGATCCCGACGACGCCCGCCGCTACGGCCTGGAGCTGACGGGGCAATACTTCTGCCACCCGGCCCGTCTGCCCGAAGGGCGCGCCGCCACCACCGACTGTTTCTTCTGCGGGCTGCCCAAGGACCGGCAGGCCACGCTCGACCGCCTGCGCCGACGGCTGGAGGAGGCGGGGCTGGTGTGCGACTTCGTCATCCCCACCACCGCCGGGGAGAAGATAGGCTACGACGAATACCTGCGCCGCCTGTCGCGCGCACGGTGTGTGGTGGACATCTGCCAGCAAGGACAGCGGGGACTGACCCGCCGCCCGCTGGAGGCCCTGTTCTACGACAAGAAACTCATCACCGACAACCCCATGATACGGACGTATGATTTTTATAACCCGGAAAATATCCTTATCTTTGGCGAAGATTCCGCCGATGCGCTGAAGGCCTTCGTCCGGCAGCCCCTGTCGCCCGTCCCCAGGGCGGTCAAAGACCGGTACGACGTCCGTCAGTGGCTCAGGCGGTACATGGAATAATCCCCTTAGCCCCACCACTTGCCTATGCCCGTCAACTACATCACCACGTGGTTCTACCGCGAATCAAAAGAGGAGGCCAGCTTCTATCCGCAGCTGGGGAAGAAAGGACACTCGGCCCTGGTCCACTCCGTCTATATGCAGATACAGGTGCCGTTCTTCCACACCTTCAGGCACTGCCACCCCACCGCCCGCCTGGTGTTCTTCACCAACCTCGCGGCGGCGGAGCTGCCCGGCTACCTGCAGGAGCTGTTCGCGGAGCTCGATGTGGAGGTCGTCTGTCTGCCCTACGCCTGCCGCCCGCCGAAAGACTGGTACGCCGCCTGGCAGAACCAGTTCTACCTGTTCGACATCCTGCGCTACATGGGGCGGCAGATGGGGCCGGACGACACCTTGCTGGTGTGTGACGCCGACTGCCTGTGCCGCCGCAACCTGGACCCGCTGTTCGATGCGGCCCGCCGCGACGGCAGTGCCCTCTACGAGTTCATCACCGACCCCGCCGCCCGCATCAACGGCCTGCGCCTGCCCGAGATGGAGCAATGGTACACGGGGGCGTTCGGGACGCCTCCCTCGCGGCCCCTGTCCTACTACGGGGGAGAGTTCATCGTGCTGCGCGCCGACAAGGTGCGGGCCATCGCGCCGCTGTATGAAGAGGTGTGGAGGCACAACCTGGACTGCCGGCGGCACGGACGGCCCACCCTGAACGAGGAGGCCCACGTGATGAGTGTGCTGGCCGAACGCCTCGCCCTGCGCAACGCCACGGCCAACGCCTACGTGAAACGGATGTGGACCTCGCCCCAATTCAACAACGTGGTGCCCGGCGACGAGCAGCTGGCGGTGTGGCACCTGCCCTACGAAAAGAAACGGGGGCTGTACCGCCTGTACCGCGACTTCCGCCGCGGGCGTGCCCACCTGGCCGACGGACAGGCCTTCTGGCAACGGGCGGGACTGCTCACGGGCATCCCCACCATCGGCCTGGGCAAACGGCTGGCCGACCGCCTCGTCACGCTCTGGATGAAACTGCACTAATCCCCCCACCGCCATGAAAGTACTGACCCTCATCGTTTCTTATAATTTCGAGCCGTGGCTGCGGCGTTGCTTGGACAGCGTGCTGGCCTCCCGGCAGCCCACCGACATCCTGGTCGTGGACAACGGGTCGACAGACCGCACCGTGGCGCGGCTGAAGGCCGAATACCGGCAGGTGCGCCTCATCGACAACGGCCGGAACCTCGGCTTCGGCCAGGCCAACAACCTCGGGCTGCGGCTGGCCCTGCGCGAAGGGTACGACCACGTGTTCCTGCTCAACCAGGATGCCTGGATTGCGCCGGACGTCATCGGCACGCTCTGCACGCTGGCCCTGCGCCACCCGGACTACGGCATCCTCTCGCCGGTACACTTAGACGGCAGCGGACGGCAGCCGGACCACGGCTTCGCCGCCTACACGCACTGGCAGCCCGCACTGGCAGCCGGCCCGGACGAGGTCATCGAGTGCCCCTTCATCAACGCCGCCTTCTGGCTGCTGCCCGCCACCACGCTGCGCCGCATCGGGGGCTTCTCGCCCCTGTTCTACCATTACGGCGAAGACAAGGACTACGTGAACCGGGTCCACCGCCACGGGCTGAAGGTGGGCTACTCGCCCCGGGTGACGGCCTGCCACGACCGCGCCCGCCGCACGCCCGACCGGCAGGCCTTCCTCCGCACCGAACGGGTCTACCACCTCTCCGAATATGCCAACCCCAACCACTCGTTGCTGAGAGGGTTCCTGCTCGGACCGCTCGCCGCGGCCCGCAAGGCCCTGTCGGCCTGCCCCGCCGACTACCTGCGCATGGCCTGCACCCTGCTGGGACAGACCCCGCAGGTCATCCGCACCCGGCGCGTAAACCTCCGTCAACAACCCAACTACCTACTGCCATGACACTTGCCCCCATCCTGCTGTTTGTCTACAACCGGCCGGCCCACACCCGGCACCTCATCGAGTCACTGCGCCGCAACGATCTGGCCGCCGAGAGTACCCTCATTGTCTATGCCGATGCCGCCCGCGACACCGCCGCCGAGGCGGACGTGGCCGAAGTGCGCCGCTACCTGCGCACCCTCGAAGGGTTCGCCCAGGTGGAACGGGTGGAACGGCAGGAGAACTGGGGGCTGGCCCGCAACGTCATCGACGGGGTCACCACCACCCTCCGCCGCTACGGGCGGGTCATCGTGCTGGAAGACGACCTGGTGGTGGCCCCCCACTTCCTGCGGTTCATGAACGAGGCCCTCGACCTCTACCAGGACGAGCCGCGCGTGGGCCACATACAGGCCTGCGACTTCACCGGCGACCCTACCCTGCCCGACACGTTCCTGATAAAATGGACCGGCAGCTGGGGATGGGCCACCTGGGAACGGGCCTGGCGGCTGTTCGAGCCGGACGGCAGCCGCCTGCTGCGGCAGTTAGAGGAACGGGGGCTGACCCGCACCTTCGACTTCGGGGGCACCTATCCCTTCACCCGGATGCTGCGCCGCCAGATAGCGGGGCAGAACAACTCGTGGGCCATCCGCTGGAACGCCTCCCTCTTCCTGCACGGCGTGCTCTCGCTCAACACAGGACGCTCGTTAGTGCGCAACACCGGCTTCGACGGCACCGGCACCCACTGCGGCGGCGGCGGCCTCTACGACTCCCGCCTCTGGACGCAGCCGCTGCCGCTCACACGCATCGCGCCCATCGAGGAGAACCTGGAGGCCCGGCGCGCCTTCGCCCGCTACTACCACCGCACCAACTGCTTCTGGGCGAAAGCCCTGCGGCGCATCCGGCGCACCCTGAAAGGCGACTTCGGCCGGTAAAAAAAGAAGCCACACAATTTTTCCGTTCCCGCTTTTTTGCCTACTTTTGCAGCTACAATCAAACCAACGTGTTTATGGAAAACAACTTGTTTATTTACAATACATTGGCCCGCAAGAAGGAACTGTTCGTTCCGCAACATGCTCCTCATGTGGGCATGTATGTCTGTGGGCCCACCGTCTATGGCGACGCCCACCTGGGACACGCCCGTCCCGCCATCACCTTCGACATCCTGTTCCGCTACCTCTCCCACCTGGGCTACAAGGTGCGCTATGTGCGCAACATCACCGACGTAGGCCACCTGGAACACGATGCCGACGAGGGCGAAGACAAAATCGCCAAGAAGGCACGTCTCGAACAGCTGGAGCCCATGGAGGTGGTGCAGCACTACACCCTGCGCTACCACAAGGCGATGGAGGCCCTCAACGTGCTGCCGCCCAGCATCGAGCCCCACGCCTCGGGCCACATCATCGAGCAGATACAACTGGTGAAGGAAATCCTGCAGAACGGCTTCGCCTACGAAAGCCAGGGCTCGGTCTATTTCGATGTGGCCAAGTACAACCAGGCCCACCGCTACGGCAAGCTGTCGGGACGCAACCTCGATGACGTGCTCAACACGACCCGCGATCTGGACGGACAGGAGGAGAAACGCAACCCCGCCGACTTCGCCCTGTGGAAATGCGCCCAGCCCGAACACATCATGCGCTGGCCCTCGCCCTGGAGCAACGGCTTCCCGGGATGGCACTGCGAGTGTACGGCGATGGGACGCAAATACCTCGGCGAGACTTTCGACATCCACGGCGGAGGCATGGACCTCATCTTCCCCCACCACGAGTGTGAGA
>CAMAFR010000017.1 GCA_945833835.1 uncultured Bacteroides sp. | reverse complement strand
AAGAAGAATTTGGCTTCTTGAAAAATTTATCCCCACTAAATTTCTACTGACCCTGGAAACTCCCTGCAGTTGTGCGGGGACTGACAGTTAAGGGTTGCTTATAATGTTCATACAGGTATGGATGCGCTATTCATCTTCACCTTAGCTTTTAGAAAAATTGAGGAATGCCGAATCTTTCAGCACATGAAGGATAAAAATCAATACAAAAATAGGATAATATGAAATTTTTTTGTTACTTTGCAAAAATGAATTCAAAAAGAACCTATTGAATCTGACAAGAAATGAATATGAATTCTTCAAACAACTCCTTGTGGAGGGGAAACAATTTGATTAAAAGTTGCATTGTTGTTGGCGATTTAGTGGCATGTAACGGATTGTTTTGGTTGCTTCGCAATGTGTTCGAAAGTACCGGATATAATTGTATGCTTCATGTTGAAGCAACCAAAATCTTTATAGTACTGACTTTGTGCTACATGGTGGTGGCTATGAAGTTGGGTTTTGTGACGCATCGCAGAAAGGTATATGCTTATCAAGTGGTGACGCATGTCCTGAAGACGGTGGTGTGGTATGCCATTGTGCTGGGTATCGTCATCACTTTGGGGGAAATCATGAAATTGCGTACCTGGTTTTTTGCATCCTATCTGATCAGTTGTCTGCTGGCTATGGTTATATTGAGAATCTCTATCCGTATGGTTGTGAAGCGGATGCGAGTGTCGGGCCGCAATGGGAGGCAGGTGGTGTTTGTGGGCAGTCAGCGCAATATGCGTGAGTTGTATCATGAGATGATGGATGATTCGGCCAACGGTTATCGGGTGGCCGGATACTTTGATTTTGAACGCAACGAGGAGTTTCCTGAAGGTGTCCTTTATCTGGGGGGACCCGAGGAAGTGGAGTGGTATCTGAAAGCAAATCCGGAAGTGCAGTATCTGTTTTGCGGATTGCCTTCGAAAGACAGTAAGGTGATTGTGCGTATTATCGATTATTGTGAAAACCATCTGGTGCATTTCTATAGCGTTCCCAATGTACATAATTACCTGCAGAACCGTGTCCATCTGAATATGATTGGCGAAGTGCCGGTATTGTCGTTGCACAACCTGGCATTGGAAAGGCCGGAAAACAAGATCCTGAAACGGGCGTTTGATATTGTATTCTCACTGTTGTTTTTGTGTACCTTGTTCCCGTTTGTGTTCGTGTTGGTGGCAGTCGTTACGAAACTGACGATGCCTGGTCCGATCTTTTTCCGCCAGAAGCGGAATGGGTTGAATGACAAGGAATTCTATTGTCTGAAGTTCCGTAGTATGAAAGTGAACGCACAGGCAGATACGGCGCAGGCTTCCAAAAACGATCCGAGAAAGACGCGCTGGGGAGAGATTATGCGTAAGACCAGCATTGACGAGCTGCCCCAATTTATCAATGTATTGCTGGGGGATATGAGTGTGGTTGGACCACGCCCACACATGCTGAAACATACGGAAGAGTACTCCCGTTTGATTAACAAATATATGGTGCGGCATTTTGTAAAGCCTGGCATAACGGGGTGGAGCCAGGTGACGGGGTTCCGCGGAGAAACCAAGGAGTTGAAGGATATGGAAGGCCGTATCCGGGGAGATATCTGGTATCTGGAACACTGGAGTTTCATGCTGGATCTATACATTATATATAAGACGGTGGCCAACGTATTCAAAGGCGACAAGCAGGCCTATTAAGGACGTGTCACTTCATAGCTATAAAATGCGGATGGCAGCATCTTGACCGGTTGAGGGAGGAAGGTGCTGCTATCCGTTTTTTTTGTGGTAAAGACGGGATTCCTTTCGTTTTTTTTCGGATTAGACCGTGCAATTATAATATTTCTGTTAACTTTGCACGGCGTTAAGAATGAAATGCGATGAAAAAGAATAAAATAAATTGGACGGTTCCGAAAGGGACAGAGTTGACGGAGCTGGATAAAAAAGTGCTTTTTTATCAGAGTAGAGGACACTTGGTTCCTTCGCGCCGTCTGATCAAGACTCCAGAACAGATAGAAGGCATTCGTAAGAGCGGAATGCTGAACACTGCGGTGCTCGACCGGGTGGCGGAAAAAATCTGTGCGGGCATGAGTACGGCCGAAATAGACAAGCTGGTGTATGACTATACTGTGGAGCATGGGGGCATTCCTGCCTGCTTGGGTTATGAAGGTTTCCCGAAAAGCGTATGTACCTCCATCAACGAGGTGGTCTGTCATGGTATTCCCAGTGAAGAGGAGATTTTGGAAGAGGGAGATATCATTAATGTGGATTGCACTACCATTCTGAACGGCTATTATGCGGATGCCTCCCGTATGTTTGTCATCGGTCGGACCACTCCTCAAAAGCAGAAGCTGGTGGATGTGGCCCGTGAATGTCTGGAGATAGGGATGGAAGCGGCTAAACCCTTTGGCTTTGTCGGAGATATTGGGAATGCCATTGAGAAGCATGCGAAGAAGAACGGATTTTCTGTTGTGCGTGATTTGTGCGGGCATGGTGTAGGCCTTGAATTTCATGAGGAACCTGATGTGGAGCATTTCGGAAAGAGAGGAACTGGTATGTTGCTGGTACCTGGTATGGTCTTCACCATAGAGCCTATGATCAATATGGGGACATGGGAAGTCTTTATTGATGAAGAAGACGGATGGACAGTGGTTACCGAGGATGAGTTACCTTCCGCACAATGGGAGCACACTTTCGTGGTGACGGACAACGGATTGGAGATTTTGACGCATTGATGTAACATATAATAAGGTAAAGGAATTCGAGCATGGATACAATCATTTTGGGGATAGAATCCTCGTGTGACGATACTTCTGCGGCAGTGATTCGTGACGGCGTGCTGTTGTCGAGTGTCATTGCCAGTCAGGCGGTACACGAAGCCTACGGAGGGGTCGTTCCCGAATTGGCTTCGCGGGCACATCAGCAGAACATTGTCCCGGTGGTGCATGAAGCGTTGAAGCGTGCGGGTGTCGCCAAGGAGCAGCTTAGTGCGGTAGCCTTTACCCGTGGCCCTGGATTGATGGGCTCGTTGTTGGTAGGAGTGTCGTTTGCCAAAGGGTTTGCACGAGCGTTAGGGATTCCTATGGTGGATGTCAACCATTTGCAAGGCCATGTGCTGGCCCATTTCATTAAAGAGTCAGAGGCCGACCATGACCAGCCGCATTTTCCTTTCCTGTGTCTGCTGGTGTCGGGAGGAAATTCGCAGATTATCCGTGTGAATGCCTATAACGACATGGAAGTGATTGGACAGACCATTGACGATGCCGCGGGTGAGGCAATCGATAAATGCTCGAAAGTCATGGGACTGGGTTATCCCGGTGGCCCTATCATTGACCGTCTGGCCCGGCAGGGTAATCCTGGTGCCTACATCTTCAGCAAACCGCATATCCCCGGTTTTGATTACAGTTTCAGCGGGCTGAAGACCTCTTTCCTGTATTCGTTGCGGGAATGGGTCAAGGAAGATCCGGATTTCATTGAGCATCATAAGGAAGATTTGGCTGCATCATTGGAAAAGACTATTGTGGATATTCTGATGGACAAGTTGCGGGCGGCTGTAAAGGCTACCGGAATCAGAGAGGTGGCAGTGGCTGGAGGCGTGTCGGCCAACAACGGCTTGCGCAACGCTTTCCGTGAACATGCTTCCAAGTACGGGTGGAGGATTTTCATTCCTAAGTTCGGCTACACAACGGACAATGCAGCCATGATTGCCATTACCGGTTACTTTAAGTTTTTGGACAAGGATTTTTGCACCATAGACAAACCTGCCTATGCGCGGGTGACAATTAAGTGAAACAAGTTAGAATTTAGATTATGTCAGTAGAAACAAAAACACTCAGTAAGGAGATAAGTGAAATCTTCTGGAAAGAAGGTTTTACCTTAGCCACCGCAGAAAGCTGTACAGCAGGAAATGTGGCGGCTATCATAACTGCTATCCCTGGTAGTTCCCGTTTCTATAAAGGCGGAGTGGTGGCTTATGCAGACGAGGTGAAGCAAGAGCTGCTGCACGTGAAAACTGAAACATTGGAAAAACAAGGGGCGGTCAGTGAAGAGACCGTCATCGAAATGGTAAACGGAGCGAAAGAGACATTTCATTCGGAGTATGCCATTGCGACATCGGGCATAGCAGGTCCGGGCGGAGGCTCGCCCGACAAACCGGTCGGCACGATTTGGGTGGCTGCAGGCGGTAAAGAAAAAGTGATTACCGCCAAATTGACGGAAGACAACGGAAGGGAACAGAATGTACAGGCTGCCACTAAAAAAGCATTGCAATTGCTGCTTCAGTTGGTGCAAGACAAGGAAAATGAGCAGTAAAATATTAAATTGTTTAAGAAAAGCTTGTGCGATTCAAATAAAATCGTTTACTTTGCACTCCGTTTAAAAGACCGAAGGAATAAACTATAAAAACTAGATAGAAATGTCGAAAATTTGTCAAATTACCGGAAAGAAAGCCATGATTGGCAACAATGTTTCACACTCAAAGAGAAGAACTAAGAGAACATTTGATGTGAACTTGTTTACGAAGAAATTCTACTATGTAGAAGAGGATTGCTGGATTAGCCTGAAGATTTGTGCTAACGGCTTGCGAGTTATTAACAAGAAAGGTCTTGATGCTGCGCTGAATGAAGCGGTGGCCAAGGGCTTCTGTGATTGGAAAACTATCAAAATTATTGGTTAATTAAAAGGAGAGTAAGACTATGGCTAAAAAAGCTAAAGGAAATAGAGTACAGGTGATCCTTGAATGCACAGAGATGAAGGATAGCGGTATGCCGGGCACTTCTCGTTACATCACGACGAAAAACAGAAAGAATACCACAGAAAGATTGGAATTGAAAAAGTACAATCCTATCCTGAAAAGAGTTACAGTTCACAAAGAAATTAAATAATAGTAGATCATGGCAAAGAAAGTAGTTGCAACCCTGAAAGGCACAGCCAAGGAAGGACGTTCTTATACGAAAGTGATTAAGATGGTGAAGTCTCCGAAAACTGGTGCTTACGTTTTTGACGAACAGATGGTTCCTAACGAAAAAGTACAGGAATTCTTCAAGAAATAAGGGGCAGATGTTGATTTGCTCTGCAAAAAGTTCCTTTCATGTTGAATGAGAGGAACTTTTTTTGTGCGTATCCGAGAATAATTATATCTTTGTAGAATAATTGGATAATAGATAGTTATCGTATGGGATTTTTTAGTTTTTTCTCGAAGGAAAAGAAAGAGACACTGGACAAAGGACTTTCAAAGACAAAGGAAAGTTTCTTTGGCAAAATTGCACGGGCGGTTGCCGGCAAGGGGAAGGTGGATGATGAAGTGTTGGATAATCTGGAAGAGGTGCTGATAACTTCGGATGTCGGAGTGGAAACCACCCTGAAAATCATCAAGCGCATTGAAGAAAGGGTTGCCAGAGACAAATACGTGAATACCAACGAACTGAATTCGATTTTGCGTGAGGAAATCGCTGCATTGCTTACCGAGAACAATTCGGCAGACGTGGAGGATTTCGCTGTTCCGTCCGATAAAGTTCCTTATGTGATTATGGTGGTCGGTGTCAACGGTGTCGGCAAGACAACGACAATCGGTAAGATGGCGTACCAGTTTAAGAAAGCCGGAAAGTCGGTCTATTTGGGCGCTGCCGATACGTTCCGCGCAGCGGCTGTCGAACAGTTGCTCATTTGGGGAGAACGGGTAGGAGTGCCAGTGGTCAAGCAGAAAATGGGGTCGGACCCTGCATCGGTGGCGTTTGATACCTTAAGTTCGGCTGTGGCCAATCATGCGGATGTCGTGATCATAGATACGGCCGGTCGGTTGCACAACAAGATAGGCCTGATGAACGAATTGACCAAAATCAAGAATGTGATGCGTAAGGTGGTGCCCGACGCCCCGCATGAAGTCTTGTTGGTGCTGGACGGCTCGACAGGGCAGAACGCTTTTGAACAAGCCAAACAGTTTACGTTGGCTACAGAGGTCAATGCCATGGCTATCACCAAATTGGATGGAACAGCCAAGGGAGGAGTGGTGATTGGCATCTCTGACCAGTTCAAGATTCCTGTGAAATATATCGGTTTGGGCGAGGGCATGGAGGATTTGCAGATTTTCCGTCGCCGCGAATTTGTTGATTCGTTATTTGGTACGACTGTAAAATGAAGAAAAACACCATCGATCTTATCACTTTAGGTTGCTCCAAGAATCTCGTGGACTCTGAGAAACTGATGAAACAGTTGGAAGCCAACGGGTACAAGGTGACACATGATGCGGAATATCCGCAGGGGGAAATAGCGGTCATCAATACGTGTGGCTTTATAGGTGACGCCAAGGAAGAATCCATCAATATGATTCTGGAGTTTTGCCAGGCCAAAGAAGAAGGCCGGCTGAAGAAACTGTTTGTCATGGGATGTCTGTCCGAACGTTATTTACAAGAACTGAAAGTGGAAATTCCGCAGGTGGACAAGTTCTACGGGAAATTCAACTGGAAGGAGCTCTTGCAGGATTTGGGTAAAGCCTATCATGACGAATATGCCACGAGCCGTTACCTGACCACACCGGCCCACTATGCCTACCTGAAGATTTCGGAAGGATGTGACCGTAAATGCTCGTATTGCGCTATTCCCATCATTACAGGACGGCATGTGTCGCGCCCTATGGAGGACATTCTTGCTGAAGTGCGACAGCTGGTGGCAGAAGGAGTCAAAGAGTTTCAGGTGATAGCCCAGGAACTGACTTATTACGGGATGGATTTGTATCACAAACAAATGTTGCCTGAGCTGATTGAACGGATGGCACTGATTCCGGGTGTGGAATGGATTCGGTTGCACTATGCCTATCCCGCCCATTTCCCGGACCGCTTGCTCGAAGTGATGCGTAACCATGACAATGTCTGCAATTATTTGGATATTGCCTTGCAGCACATCAGCGACAATGTCCTGTCCAAGATGCGCCGCCAGGTGACAAAGGATGAGACCTATGCGTTGATTGACCGGTTGCGTCGCGAAGTGCCGGGTATCCATCTGCGTACGACGCTGATGGTAGGTCATCCCGGCGAGACGGAACAAGATTTCGAGGAGCTGAAGGAGTTTGTCCGCAAGGTCCGCTTCGACCGGATGGGGGCGTTTGCCTATTCGGAGGAGGAGGGAACTTACTCAGCCCGGATGTATGAGGACGACATACCTCAGGAAATCAAGCAGCAGCGGTTGGACGAGCTGATGGAACTCCAGCAGGAGATTGCGGCTGAAATGAGTCAGGCCAAGATAGGAAAGGAATACCGTGTCATGATTGACCGTAAGGAAGGAGAGTATTTTGTGGGTCGTACAGAGTTCGATTCTCCCGAGGTGGATCCTGAAGTCTTGATAAAAGACGAAGGTCTGTCGTTGTCTGTCGGTTGCTTCTATCAAGTGCGTGTTATCGGTGCCGATGATTTTGATCTGTATGCCACGCTGGTGAGTTGACCGCTTAAGAAGGCAGAAAGCATGAATCATAACGAGTTTATCGGAGAGTTGTCGCAGCGATTGGGGGTTGCCGATAAGGAGGTGACCTTGCTGGCTGCTTCTGTGGCAGAAGCTGTCGGGCAAGAACTGCAGAACGGGAAAAAAGTGGCTGTGTCCGGCTTCGGCTTGTTTGAGGTGCAGAAGCGGATAGAACACATCGAACTGGATGCTGTTACCCGTCAGCGTTTGCTGGTACCGCCCCAATTGCTGGTAAGTTTCCACTTCCGGAAATCTTTGGCGGATACCGCTTGTCAGTGCGAGCGGCAGGCGACCCTCCCGGCCATGGCCGCACAGTTGGCAAGACGTCACGATATCGGAGTGTCTGATGCAGAAAAGTTTGTCGAGTTGTTTTTCCGACTGATAGAAGAAGGCTTGCGTGCCGATGATTATGTGAAGGTGAAAGGACTGGGCGCTTTCAAAATGACAACAACTGGAGCAAACGCCTCGGAGCAGGAAGACAAGGATATTGTCTTTGTGCCCGACACTCCTCTGCGGGACAATGTCAATAAGCCGTTCTCGCATTTCGAGACGGTGGTGTTGAAAGAACATACCCATTTTGACGATATGGAGGAACCCGTTGCAGACCCATTGGAAGATAAGGAAGCCGGTGTGGAGGAACCGCCAGCTGCCACAGGTGATGAAGGCCGGTCGGACCATCTCTCCAAGCCTGCTGTGCTGCCGGTTGTAGAAGAAGAACGTAGAGCGGTGGCAGTACAGGAAGAGGTGCAGTTCGTGTCTGGAGGACATTCCCGACAACTCCCATGGTGTCTGATCAGTGCTGTTTTGTTGGCCGGCGTTTTGCTGGGTGGCATGGCTGTCTGGCATTTGCGCCCCGAAAGCCGCAACGCGCCTTCTTCAGCGGCACCGGTAGCTGTGACGACGGTACCCCGGACTGGAGGAGCTTCGAAAGACACTGCGCACTTACGTCCGTCTGTCCAGCCGATTGTCAGTTTGCCTGAGCTCCCCGCCGCTTCAACGCGCACCTCCCGGTCGGGCCGTACGGCAAAGGCGCCGGTGTCGTTATCTGATGCCGTGCGGTATGACATGTCGGGGACGAAGACAACCCATACCCTTCGGAAAGGAGAGAATCTGGCCAAATTGGCACAACGTTACTATGGAAACCGCAAACTGTGGCCCTATCTGGTGAAATATAATCAGAAAATCATTAAAGATGTAGACAATGTGCCGGTAGGCCTTACTTTAAGGATACCCGAACTTGTGCCGCATACATCGGAATAAACCGGTTTTCGGGGAAGGATTTTTTTAAATTTCTTTAGTCCAATAAGGTATAAAAAGCAGAAGTGATGATATGTTTTAATAAATATTAGTTGCTTGTGTTAAGTTATTCCCGTAATTTTGAGCCCGAAATGTAGGCTACCTGTCAAGGTAGGCCGGTTCGACAGAATTTAATGAAATAATAAATACAAAAAGAATTATGGCTGAAGCTATTGACATTCGTGAATTGAACGAACGCATCGAACGCCAAAGTGCATTCGTAACTAATTTGATGACCGGAATGGATCAGGTCATTGTAGGTCAGAAACACCTCGTGGAATCGTTATTGATAGGCTTGTTGAGTGATGGACATATTTTGTTGGAAGGTGTTCCCGGTCTGGCAAAGACGTTGGCCATCAAGACCCTGGCATCATTGATTGATGCGCAGTACAGCCGTATCCAGTTCACTCCCGACTTGTTGCCTGCCGATGTCATCGGTACCATGATATACAGTCAGAAAGAAGAAAAGTTTGTGGTCAATAAGGGACCGGTCTTCGCCAATTTCATTTTGGCCGATGAAATCAACCGTGCTCCGGCCAAAGTGCAGAGTGCCTTGCTGGAAGCCATGCAGGAGCGTCAGGTCACATTGGGTAAGGAGACGTTCCAGTTGCCGAAACCTTTCCTCGTCATGGCCACACAGAACCCTATCGAGCAGGAAGGCACCTATCCGCTGCCCGAAGCACAGGTGGACCGTTTCATGCTGAAGGTCATTATTGATTATCCTAAGTTGGAGGAGGAAAAGAAGATTGTCCGTCAGAACATCAATGGCGAGCGGCTGGACATCAGTCCTATCCTGAAGACCGACGATATTCTGGAGGCCCGAAAGGTGGTCCGTCAGGTATATCTGGACGAGAAGATCGAACAATATATAGCCGACATTGTGTTCGCCACCCGTTATCCCGAACAGTACGGTCTGAAGGACCTGAAGGACCTGATAGGTTTCGGCGGTTCTCCGCGTGCCTCCATCAATCTGGCGTTGGCGGCCCGTACCTATGCTTTCATCAAACGTCGTGGTTACGTGGTGCCCGAAGATGTGCGTGCCGTGGCCCACGATGTGTTGCGTCATCGTATCGGGCTGACCTACGAGGCAGAGGCTACCAATGTCACTTCTGATGAAATTGTCAGCAAGATTCTGAACAAGGTCGAAGTGCCCTAATTTGCCCAAGGAGATTGTTGAATGGAAACAAGTGAACTTTTAAAACGCGTCCGTCAGATTGAGATCAAGACGCGCGGACTTTCCAGCAATATTTTTGCAGGCCAATACCATTCTGCCTTCAAGGGGAGAGGTATGGCCTTCTCGGAAGTGCGCGAATATCAGTATGGTGATGACGTGCGCGACATAGACTGGAATGTAACAGCTCGCTTTGGCAAACCATTCGTGAAAGTGTTCGAGGAGGAGCGTGAGCTGACCGTCATGCTGTTGGTGGATGTTTCCAACAGTCTGGACTTCGGTACGGTCCGGCAGTTCAAGCGCGAGATGCTGACAGAGATTGCCGCCACCATCGCTTTTTCTGCCATCCAGAACAATGACAAGATTGGTGTCATCTTCTTTTCGGACAGGATAGAAAAGTTTATTCCTCCCAAGAAAGGCCGTAAACACATTCTTTACATTATCCGAGAGCTGATTGACTTCCAGCCCGAGAGCCAGCGTACCAATGTGCAATGTGCTATCGAGTACTTGACGAATATCCTGAAGAAACGTTGTACGGCGTTCATGCTCAGCGACTTCATTGATGACCACGACTATCAGAATGCGTTGACCATTGCCAACCGCAAACACGATGTGGTGGCCGTGCAGGTGTACGACCGCCGCTTGGAGGAATTGCCGGATGTGGGACTGATGAAGGTGCGTGATGCAGAGACCGGGCACGAGCAGTGGATTGACACTTCTTCCAGACGCCTGCGGGCAGTGCATCACGCTTGGTGGGTGGAACGCCAACAAAAGTTGAATGATATTTTCACGCGCAGCAATGTGGACGCCGTTTCGGTCCGTACCGATCAGGATTATGTGCGGGCATTGCTGACATTGTTTGCTAAACGAAATTGAGGACGACAGTATGAAGTATAGAATAGACAAGAAAGCCTGGTGCCTGCTGCTGTGGTTGGTGATAGGAAGTGCCGTGGGGCATGCCCAGGTGTCGGTCGAGGCGACCATTGATTCGTTGCAGCTGCTGATAGGCGAGCAGACCCGCATCCGGTTGGAAGTCAATATGAATGCCCGTGAACGTCTGCTTCTGCCGCAATTGCGGGATACCTTGGTGGCAGGCGTGGAAATCGTGGAGGTGGCCAAGCCGGACACGCAGCAGTTGAATGACGGCAAGCGTTGGAGCGTCTCCCAGGAATACACGGTGACTTCCTTCGACTCTGCCTTGTATTATCTGCCGCCTTTCGAGGTGAAGGTGAACGACCAGTCGTATTTCTCGAAAGCGTTGGCCTTGAAGGTTTACTCCATTCCGGTGGATACCCTGCATCCCGACCAGTTCTTCGGGCCGAAGACCATCCAGGAGGTGCCGCTGACGTGGGACGATGTCTCGACCTTGGTCTACGCCGTGCTGGCCATGTTGCTCATGGGAGCCGTGGCCGGATTCTTCATCATCCGGTTCCGGAACAACAAGCCCATTATCCGTATCATCAAGGTTCAGCCCAAGCTGCCTCCCCATCTGGCGGCCATGCGGCATATCGAGGAGATAAAGGCGGACAAGGCTATGCAGCGCGACAACCCCAAGGTGTACTATACGGCACTGACGGATGTTCTCCGTATATATATTAAGGAGCGTTTCGGATTCAATGCGATGGAGATGACGTCTTCCGAAATCATCGAATGCCTGTTGCGGGAGAAGGATCAGGCATCCATCCAAGACCTGAAGACATTGTTCATGACGGCCGATTTGGTGAAGTTTGCCAAACATTCGCCATTGATGAATGAAAACGACATGAACCTGGTCAATGCCATTGACTTTATCAATCAGACAAAGGTAGAGGAAGACCCGAATGCACCCAAGGCACCCACTGAAATCAAGGTAGAGGAAAAACGGTCCAAGCAAGGACGGATAGCGTTGATGTGCAGCATAGCTGCGACCGGTCTTGCGGCTGCTGTGGCGTTGTATGTGGTGGTGCGCCAGCTCATCTATCTTTTCTTTTAACGCTTAAAGTGTAGAATCATGATTTTTGCAAATATTGAATATCTGTTGCTGCTGCTCCTGCTGATACCTTACTTCGTATGGTATTTCTTGAAGCGGAAAAAATCAGCGCCCACCATGCAGGTCTCCACGACCCGGATGTATAGGAATGCTCCGAAGAGTTGGAAGATTTATTTGTTGCATGCCCCCTTCCTGTTGCGGGTGCTGGCTTTCGTGATGCTGGTCCTGGTGTTGGCCCGCCCGCAGACGACGGATAATTGGCAGAATACAGAGATAGAGGGAATTGACATCATGATGGCGGTGGACGTGTCGACCAGTATGTTGGCCGAAGACTTGAAGCCCAACCGTCTGGAGGCGGCCAAACAGGTGGCGTCTGAGTTCATCAACGGGCGGCCCAACGACAACATCGGTCTGACCATTTTTGCCGGAGAGGCCTTTACGCAATGTCCGTTGACGGTTGATCACGGTGTCTTGCTGAACTTGTTCCATAGCATCAAGGGCGATATTGCCCAGCGCGGCCTGATAGAGGACGGTACCGCCATCGGTATGGGGATTGCCAATGCCGTGAGCCGCCTCAAAGACAGCAAGGCCAAATCGAAAGTCATCATCCTATTGACCGATGGCAGCAACAACAGGGGAGACATTTCGCCGCTGACGGCAGCGGAGATAGCCCGCCAGTTCGGTATCCGTATCTACACCATCGGGGTGGGGACCAACGGCACCGCACCTTATCCGATGCCTACGTATGCCGGGGTGCAGTACGTCAATGTGCCGGTGGAGATTGACGAACAGACGTTGACGCAAATATCCGGGACGACCAACGGCAACTATTTCCGGGCTACCAGCAACTCGAAGCTGAAAGAGGTGTATCGTGAAATTGACAAGCTGGAAAAGACCAAGCTGAATGTGAAAGAGTTCAGCAAGCGTGAGGAGGCGTTCGGGCTTTTCGGCTGTATCGCCCTCTTGTGCGTATTGGCCGAAGTGTTGTTGCGGAATACCGTATTAAAGAAAATACCTTAATAAAGAAGATGTTATGTTTCGATTTGGAGAACCGATTTATTTATATTTGCTGATAGCCCTGCCCGTGTTGGTGGCACTCTATCTGTATTCCAACTATCGTCGTCGTAAACGGATACGGCAGTATGGTGACCCGTTGCTGCTGGAGCGGCTGATGCCCGATGTGTCGCGCTATCGGCCGGATGTGAAGTTCTGGCTGCAGTTTGCCGCTTTGGTCCTGATGGTGTTCATGCTTGCCCGTCCGCAGTTCGGCGCGAAGATGGAAACCGTGAAACGGCAAGGAATCGAAACGGTGGTGGCACTCGATATTTCCAACTCGATGCTGGCGGCGGATGTGACTCCCAGCCGGTTGGACAAATCAAAGAAACTGCTGTCACGCTTGATTGAGAAGTTCAACAACGACAAGGTCGCTTTGATTGTTTTTGCCGGTGATGCCTTCACGCAATTGCCCATCACCAGTGATTATGTATCGGCCAAGATGTTTCTTGAGAGCATTAACCCCTCGCTGATAGCTACGCAAGGCACCGATATCCGTGGTGCCATTGATTTGGCCCTGAAAAGCTTCACGCCCAATGAGGGGGTAGGGCGTGCCATTGTGCTGATTACCGACGGTGAGAACCATGAGGGAGGAGCGATCGAGGCGGCCCAGGAGGCAGCCTCAAAAGGGGTCCGTGTCTTTGTGCTGGGAGTAGGTTCGCCCGATGGCGCTCCTATCCCGAAGGAAGGTTCTAACGAGTTCCGGCGCGACAAGGACGGCAATGTCATCGTCACCCGGCTGAACGAGCAGATGTGTCAGGAGATAGCCAGGGCCGGCAACGGGATGTATGTGCGGGTGGATAATACCAACAATGCGGAGAAAACGCTCAATGCGGAAATCGACAAGCTGGCCAAGGCGGATGTGGAGACACAGGTGTTCACCGAGTTCGACGAACAGTTTCAGGTGCTGGCATGGCTGGCGTTGCTGCTGCTGGCGGCAGAAGTGATGTTGCTGGAGCGCAAGAACCCGCTTTTCAGGAATATAAAACTATTTAAACAGGATTGAGATGTTACAGAAAGGTGCGATATTATTGCTAATGTTAATGGGAGCGATGACAGCTTTCGGGCAGAAGACCGCGCGTGACTATCTGCGCAGCGGTAACAAGCTGTATCAGGATAGTTTGTTCGTGAAGGCGGAAGTGGACTATCGGAAAGCCTTGGACCAGGACCCTAAATCGGCTGATGCCATGTACAATCTGGGGAATGCTTTGCTCATGCAGCAAAAGGCCAAGGAGGCCATGGAACAATATGAGGCTGCCTCGCGTGTGGAGACCGATAAGGCGAAGCTGGCGCAGATTTATCATAACATGGGGGTCATCCTCCAGTCGTCCAAACAATATCCGCAGTGTATTGAGGCTTACAAACAGTCGTTGCGGAGAAACCCGAAGGACAACGAGACGCGGTATAACCTCGCGCTGGCCCAGAAGCTGCTGAAAGACCAGCAGCAACAGCAGCAGAACCAGGATCAGCAACAACAGAAACAGGACCAGCAGCAGGACGACAAGCAACAGCAGCAGGAAAAAGACCGCCAGGACCAGCAGAACAAGAACCAGCAACAACAGCAGCAACAGCAGCAGGACCAGATGTCCAAGCAGAATGCCGAGCAGTTGCTCAATGCCGTGATGCAGGATGAGAAGAATGTGCAGGACAAGGTCAAGAAGGCCATTCAGATGAGTGGCAAGAAGCTGGAGAAGGATTGGTGAGCACGCGTGTAGTATAAGTAACGAATGATAAAATAACATAGGAAAATGAGAAGACTGTTTTTCTTACTGATAATGATTTTCACCGTGGGGACAGTGTGGGCAGACAAGGTGACGCTCACTGCAGAAGCTCCGGATGTGGTGGTGAGCGGAGACCAGTTCCGGCTGTCGTTTACGGTAAACACCCAGAAAGGGAAAGATTTCCGTGCCCCGTCCATCAAGGGGTTCGAGGTGTTGATGGGTCCCAGCCGCTCGTCGCAAAGCAGCACACAGATCATCAACGGGAAGGTGTCGTCAACGAGTGCCGTCACGTTCACCTATATCCTGATGGCGGGCGAAGCAGGTACGTATACCATACCGGCTGCCAGCATAGAGGTGGATGGTGAGAAAGTGTTCTCCAACTCGTTGACAGTCAAGGTGCTTCCTCCCGACAAGGCCGGTGCTACCGGTCGGCCTGCCACGGGCAGTGTTTCCCCATCCCGTTCGGCGGGGACGCAGATTGCGGCCAATGACTTCTTCTTCACCACGACTGCCAGCAAGACGAATGTGTATGAACAGGAGGCTATCCTGCTGACGTACAAGGTCTATACCACCTTGGACTTGCGCCAGCTGATTGGGAATATCTCCGATTTGAAGGGCTTCCATTCGCAGGAGATTGATTTGCCTTCCCAAAAAGAATGGCGTCTGGAGAATTATCAGGGCCGCAATTACAAGACCATCGTGTGGCGGCAGTTCATCATTTTCCCGCAGCAGACGGGTAAGCTGGAGATACCGTCGGTAGAGTTTGAGGGAATCATCGCCCAGCGGGTTCAGGTGTCCGATGACCCGTTTGATGCGTTTTTCAACGGTGGCGGTGTCGTAGAGGTGAAGAAGAAAGTCCGTACGCCGTCAGTGGCCGTACAAGTGAAGCCGTTGCCTGCCAAGCCAGAAGGTTTCTCGGGGGCGGTAGGCCAGTTCAGCCTTTCGTCTTCCATCAATGCGAAGGAGGTGAAGACCAATGATGCTCTAACGGTGAAGCTGAACATTGCCGGTTCGGGCAACCTGAAGCTGATAGGTACTCCCGATATCAAGTTCCCGGAGGATTTTGAGGTGTACGACCCGAAAGTGACGAACAATTTCAAGGTGTCTCAGGAAGGTGTGGCTGGAGCGAAAGACATAGAGTATCTGGCCATTCCTCGTCATGCCGGTGATTTCACGGTTCCGGCGGTGGCCTTCACGTATTTCGACCCCAAGTCTGGTTCGTATAAGACCTTGAGGAGTGAGGAATACAGAATCAAGGTAGAGAAGGGGAACGGTGACGCCTCACAGGTGGTTTCTGACTTTACCAACAAGGAGAGTGTGAAGATGTTGGGCCAGGATGTGCGTTTCATCAAGTTGGGCGATGCCGTATTTATGCCGAAGGGTGACTTCTTCTATGGTACCACGGCATATTACCTGTGGTATGTGGTTCCGTTCGTGTTGTTTGTCGCATGTGCCGTGGCCTATCGTCAGCGCGCGAAGGCGAGTGCCGACATTGCCCGCATGAAGACCAAGAAGGCGAACAAGGTGGCTGCCAAACGCATGAAGCTGGCCGGAAAACTGCTGGCCGACAACAAGAAGAACGAGTTCTACGACGAGGTGCTGAAGGCGTTGTGGGGATACATCAGTGACAAGCTGAACATTCCGGTTTCGCGGCTGTCAAAGGATAACATCGAGGCGGAACTGTCGCGTTACGGTGTCTCGGCAGAGCTGGTACAGGATTTCCTCCGGACACTGAACGACTGTGAGTTTGCCCGCTATGCGCCGGGAGATGAGACGGAGGCCATGGACAAAGTCTATACGGCTTCTGTCGAGGTAATCAGTAAAATGGAAAATAGCATTAAATGAGGACGATAATTATGGTACGAATGAAACAGATGGTGTTTTTGATGATGGTGCTGATGGGAACGGCACAATGGGCGTATGCCGCCCCAGACAAGCGGCAGGCCGACGAAGCTTATCAGCAAGAGGATTTTGCGGCTGCCATTGGGCAGTATGAAGAGCTGCTGGCCACGCAAGGGGAGTCGTCCGTCGTCTACTATAATTTGGGCAACAGCTATTTCAAGGCCAAGAACATCGCCAAGGCCATCTTGAACTATGAGCGTGCCTTGCTGCTCAATCCGGGCGATGCCGATACCCGCTTCAACCTGGAGATGGCCAAAAGCAAGGCGGTCGACCAGATTGTCCCTACGCCCGAAGTGTTCATCGTCACGTGGGTGAATGCGTTGGTCAACGCCCGGAGCGAGCGGGCCTGGAGCACTACGGCCATTGTGTCTTTCCTGTTGGTGCTGGTGGGCGCCGCCCTCTACCTGTTCGGGAACCGCATCTGGATACGCAAGGTGGGATTTGTCGGGACCTTGGTGCTTTTGGTGGTCTGTGTGTGTGCCAATTCGTTTGCCGGCAGGCAGAAGTCCAAGTTGTTGCATCGCAACGGAGCCATTGTGATGGCTCCCAGCATTACGGTGAAGAGTACGCCCAACGAGAGCGGGACAGATTTGTTTGTCCTGCACGAGGGAGCCAAGGTCTTTGTCGAAGACAATTCGATGAAGGAATGGAAGGAAGTCCGTCTGGAAGACGGGAAAAAGGGATGGTTGCCGGTATCTGCCATTGAGGGGATATGATAGACATACAGCGGTTGATGGAGACAGACTGGCAGTGGTTGCTGGCGATTAACGGTTGTCATGACCTGTTTTGGGACGGGTTCATGTGGGTGGTGACCGATACCAAGACATGGATTCCCGCCGCCGTGGCGTTGCTGTACGTCATTTTCAAGAACAACAAGTGGCCCCAGGCGGTGATGATACTCATGGCCGTCGCCTTGTGCATCACCTTGGCCGACCAGTTTGCCTCGGGTTTCTGCAAACCCTATTTCCATCGCTTCCGCCCGGCCCAGGAGCCTTTGTTGCAGCCGTTTGTCCATGTTGTCAAGGGCTACCGGGGCGGGGCCTACGGGTTTATATCGAGCCATGCGGCCAACACCTTCACCGTGGCCACGTTCGTGTCGTTGCTCATGCGCAGACAGTGGCTCATTGTCAACCTGTTCTGTTGGGCGCTGATTCCCTCTTATTCCCGTATGTATTTGGGCGTACATTATCCCGGCGACATCTTGTGTGGCGCGTTGGCCGGAACGGTCATCGCCTTTCTGGTCTATGTCTTGTACGTCCGTTTGCAGCGGCTGTATGACGAGAGCACGACCTATATCTCCGACCAATATACGGACACCGGCTATGAAATCAATGATATCAACCTCTTGCACACCGTGTTGCTGGTGACCTATTTCTATGCGGTGGTGGCAGGGATGGTCGTGACCCGTTCCGCAGGTCTGTAGGGATTTTGCTCAGTACGGGAGGCGAAACGGCATTTTTATGGAGAATAATTTGCGTATGAACAATAATTTGCTTACTTTTATAACGAGAATAAATAATCCGATTATCAAACGCTTAAAAATTGACTACTATGAACAGAACAATAACCTTTAACGAACTTCGTAAAATCAAGGATTCATTGCCTGCGGGAAGCATGCATCGCATTGCCGATGAGTTGGGTCTCGATGTGGAGACCGTACGCAATTTTTTTGGCGGTCATAATTTCAAGGACGGCAAAAGCGTGGGTATCCATCTGGAGCCGGGGCCCGATGGAGGGCTGGTGATGTTGGACGACACCACCGTGCTCGATAAGGCGCTGGATATTCTGCGTGAGACGAACGCTTGATGATTTCCACAAAGGTCCCTACACCGGCTGTCTAAGCAGGTGGTCGGGACTTTTTTTGTTAATAGAACCTTTGTAGAACCCTTTAAATGTGATGACGATGGAAGAAAAACTGGTTACACTTGCTATTCTCACTTATTCGAAAGCACAGATCCTCAAGTCCGTGCTCGAAAGTGAAGGGATTGAAGCCTCCATTCATAATGTGAACCTGATTCAGCCTGTCGTATCGTCGGGCGTACGGATTCGCATCAAAGAGAGTGATTTGCCTCATGCCCTGCAGATTATCGAGAGTTCAGCATGGCTGGCCTCGGAGGTGCTCGATGAGAAAGTGGAGGACGCTTCAGGAGCCGTCCGCCGTATTCTGGTTCCGGTCGACTTCTCGGCCTATTCCATGAAGGCGTGTGGCGTCGGTTTCCAACTGGCAGCCAAGCTGAACGCCGAAGTGGTTCTGATGCATGTCTATTTCAGTCCGGTGTATATGCCCAGCCTGCAATATGCCACCGACGGGTATCACGTCCCCACGTTTGCCACTGAGAACATGGGCATCCGGTCGTTGGTGGAGAGTACCCGACAGAAATTGGACGACTTGACCCGGCAGGTGGATGACAACATCCGCAGCGGCGAGTATCCGCAGGTGGCGTACAGCTGTGTGTTGCGCGAGGGGATTCCCGAAGAGGAGATTCTGCGGTATGCGAAGCGCGAAAAGCCTTTGGTCATTGTCATGGGCACCCGTGGGGAAGGGCAGAAGGACCTGGATTTGATAGGGAGCGTCACGGCAGAGGTGATAGACCGTTGTCCGACGTTTGTGTATGCCATTCCTGAAAATGCCTCCGTCAAGGTGTTCGACCATATACATAAGGTGGCTTTGGTCACCAATTTCGACCAGCGTGACTTGGTTGCCTTCGACACCTTGATGCGGACGTTTGCCAATTATCATTTTGAGGTGTCGCTCGTCCATCTGGGTACCCGTAAGGACAGCCGGACGTGGGACGAAATCAAGCTGGCCGGCATCAAGGAGTATTTCAAGAAGCAGTATGCCGATCTGGAGATCAATTATTCGGTGATTGATGAAGACCATTTGCTGAACAATCTCGACGAGTATGTCCGTCAGGAGCAGATAGATGTGCTTTGCATCACGAATTATCGGCGGAATATTTTTGCCCAGTTGTTCAATCCCAGCATCGCGCGCCGGATGATTTTCCATTCCCGTACACCCATTCTGGTCATCAAGTAAAGGGTGGCCGGCCGTTTCCGTGCCTATTTTGCCTACAGATGCCTCTTCCTGTTGCGACAGCAGCTGGGAAGGGGCATTTTTTTAGGACATCATTGGCGGGTGTTTGGAGTCATAATGTTGCAAAATCATTTCAATTGGATACATAGTGATGTTGCACAATTGATATATATCAACAAATGCGCACTAAAACAAAAGAAATTCTTCCAATAAGATGTTTGTATGAGAAATCTGATTACCTTTGTATCAGCAAAAAGAAAAAAGCTAATCCGGATAGCTGAACCAGATGAGACGAAAACTAATAAGGTATTAAGTAAAAATTTTCAGGACTATGAGAAAATTATGTATCACGTGGATGTTGGCAGCAATATGCGTCACGTCTGCAGTAGCGCAGGAAGCAAAGAAGAATGAAAATGTAAAAGTGGAGTGGAGCGGCAACATCAACAGGGCCAAATTGGCATGTTACTTGCGGCTGACACCTGGACAGCACGAACCGGTCGCCACGATTTGTGATTATTTTGAAGACGAAATGAGACTGGCCAATGCTTCGAAAAAGAAAAAAGACCAACGCGTCCGTCATGCCGTTTATGCCAATCTGAAGCTGATGAAAGGGACGCTGGATAGAAAGCAATATGCCGATTATGTCCGCCTGATGGCCATGACCTTGCAGAACAAGGGCATAGAGGTCGACAAGTGATGACAGTCGGTGACGGTCCGCATCAATGCGGTCCATAGAAGAACGGGACGGGCATGGGATTCTTTCTGTGCGCGTCCTTTCTTTATTGTATGTCTGGCAGGGATATAGTCTTCGATGCCTGCAAGGTTAATAACCTTTCGGCATGAAGGTTAATAACCTTGCAGCGTTAAGGTTATTAATCTTACGGCGTTAAGGTTATTAACCTTTCTCTCGTGTTTGTAGTGTTGGCCGTCGCAGGCTTCAGGAAGCAGGGGGCTTCGGTGTCTCTTTCGTTTTCAGGCAGTCTTCCAGTCGCAGCAGCTCGTCGCGGTATTGGGCGGCCTCGATAAAGTTGAGTGCTTTGGCCGCTTCCTGCATGAGTTTCCGTGTACGCTCGATGCTCTTCTTCAGTTGGTCCCGGGTCATGTAGGCCACGATGGGGTCGGCGGCGGTAGGAAGATGCTCCGTGCCGCTGTCTGTATAGGCTTTGGGCGGTGGGGCCGCTTTGCCGGCACTGGCTTCCTGGTTGTCCAGCAGGACGTTGTTGAGCGATTTCTTGATTTGCCGGGGCGTGATGCCGTGTGCCGCATTGTAGGCCAGCTGCTTTTCCCGTCTGCGGTTGGTCTCGTCTATGGTCTGCTGCATGCTGTCGGTGATTTTGTCGGCATACATGATGACTTTGCCGTTCACGTTGCGGGCGGCGCGGCCTGCCGTCTGGGTCAGCGAACGGTGCGAGCGCAGGAATCCTTCCTTGTCCGCATCGAGAATGGCCACCAGTGACACTTCGGGGAGGTCCAGCCCTTCGCGCAGCAGGTTGACGCCCACCAGCGCGTCGTAGGTACCTTCGCGCAGCTCGTTCATGATTTTCACCCGTTCCAGCGTGTCCACATCGCTGTGTATGTAGGCACAGCGGATGCCGTTGTTCAGCAGGTACTCCGTCAGTTCCTCCGCCATCCGTTTGGTCAGTGTGGTGACCAGTACCCGTTCTCTATAATCTATCCGTTCCTGGATGTTCTCCATCAAGTCGTCTATCTGGTTCAGGCTGGGGCGCACCTCGATGATGGGGTCCAGCAGTCCGGTAGGGCGTATCACCTGTTCCACCACGATGCCTTCGCTCTGTTGCAGTTCGTAGTCGGCCGGGGTGGCACTGACGTAGATGACTTGTTTGGCCATGGCCTGGAACTCGTCGAATTTCAGCGGTCGGTTGTCCATGGCGGCAGGCAGGCGGAACCCGTATTCCACCAGGTTCTTCTTGCGGGCGTAGTCGCCGCCGTACATGGCGCGTATCTGCGGGACACTGACGTGGCTCTCGTCAATGACGATCAGGAAGTCGTCGGGAAAGAAGTCCAGCAGGCAATAGGGGCGCGATCCGGCCTCGCGCCCGTCAAAGTAGCGCGAATAGTTCTCGATGCCCGAGCAGTGTCCCAGCTCGCGGATCATCTCCATGTCATAGGTGACGCGCTCGTAGATGCGTTTCGCCTCGTAGAACTTGCCCATCTCCTCGAAATAGCTGACCTGGCGGGTGAGGTCATCCTCTATCTGATGGATGGCCCGCAAGGTGCTTTCCTTGCTGGTCATGAACAGGTTGGCCGGGTAGATGCGGTACTCGTCGAACTCGCTGAGGCGATGGTAGGAGATGGGGTCCACCTCCTCGATGGCGTCAATCTCGTCGTCCCAGAACACCACCCGCAGCACATGGTCCGAATAGGCCAGCGAGATGTCCACCGTGTCGCCCTTTACCCGGAAGTTTCCCCGGTTCAGCTCCAGGTCGTTGCGTACGTACAGGCTGTCCACCAGTTTCCGCAGGAAGACGTTGCGGTCTATGTGTCCGCCTTTCTTCAGATGGATGACGTTGTTGTAGAAATCGGAAGGGTTGCCCATGCCGTAGATGCACGACACGGAGGAAACCACGATGACATCCTGCCTGCCCGAGAGCAAGGCCGAAGTGGCGGCCAGCCTCAGCTTGTCAATCTCTTCGTTGATGGCCAGGTCCTTCTCGATATAGGTGTCGGTAGACGGGATGTAGGCCTCCGGCTGGTAGTAATCGTAGTAGGACACGTAGTATTCTACGGCATTGTTCGGAAAGAAACGCTTGAATTCGCCGTAAAGCTGTGCGGCCAGTGTCTTGTTGTGGCTCAGTATCAAGGTGGGCTTGTTGATGTGGCTGACGACGTTGGCAATGGTGAAGGTCTTTCCCGAACCGGTGACTCCCAGCAATGTCTGTGCGGGGACACCGGCTTTGACCCCTTCCGTCAGTTGCCGGATGGCTTCCGGCTGGTCACCGGTGGGCTGATAGTCTGATACAAGTTCAAAGTTCATCGCTCTCCTGTTGGTTGAAAATCTCCGTAAAAGTACATAATTAAATGGAATCTGGTAAGGAAATGGAAAAAAACTATTAAATAACCCCGTGGTCAGTTGTTTAATTCGGTGGAAAGGCGTACTTTTGCACGACTATATTTATCGTATATGAGAAAATACATCGCATTGGCCCTGCTTTCTGCGGGATTTCTTTCTTCCTGTGGAGACTATAACAAGGTGCTGAAAAGCACTGACTATGAATATAAATACGAAGCTGCGAAAACCTATTTCGCGAAAGGACAGAACACCAAGGCCGCTACCATTCTGGAAGAGCTGGTACGTATCATGAAAGGAACTTCCAATGCGGAGGAATCGGCCTATATGCTGGCCATGTCCTACTATAATCAGGGCGACTATGTGACGGCCTCACATTACTTCAATACTTACTACACCACTTATCCGCGCGGAACCTATACGGAACTGGCACGTTTCTATTCGGGCAAATCGCTGTATCTGGACACACCGGAAGCCCGTCTGGACCAGTCGAGCACGTACAAGGCCATCCAGGAGCTCCAGATGTTCATGGAATATTTCCCGGCCAGTCCCCGTCGCGAGACCGCCCAGAACATGATATTCGAGTTGCAGGACAAGCTGGTGGAGAAGGAGTATTATTCGGCCAAGCTCTATTATGACTTGGGGTCGTACACGGGCAACACCGTGTACAGCAGCACCGGCAACAACTATCTGGCCGCTGTGGTGACCGCCCAGAATGCCTTGCGCGAATATCCCTATACCCACCTCAAGGAAGACCTCTCTATCCTGATACTGCGGGCCAAATACGACATGGCGCGTGAGAGTGTCCCCGAAAAGAAGGTGGACCGTATGCGGGAGGCGGTGGATGAGTATTATGCGTTCAAGAACGAGTTTCCCGAAAGCAAGTACCTCAAGGAGGTGGAGGAGATTTTCCGACAGGCCAGCAAGTTTGTGAATGAAGAAAATTAATCAAGTATAATAAAGGAACAAATTATGGATTACAAAAAGACAAATGCTCCGACTACAACCACTACCCGTAACATGATGGAACTGTGTGAGGACACGGGTAATGTTTACGAAACGGTGGCTATCATTGGTAAGCGTGCCAACCAGATCGGCTTGGAGATGAAGAACGACCTTTCAAAGAAGTTGCAGGAATTTGCTTCGTACAATGACAATCTGGAAGAGGTTTTCGAGAACCGTGAGCAGATTGAGATTTCACGCTATTACGAGAAATTGCCGAAACCGACGCTGATTGCCACTCAGGAATACATCGAGGGAAAGGTATATTACAGGAATCCTGCCAAGGAAAAAGAGAAACTGCAGTAATGATACAGCGTATTCAGACCGTCTATCTGCTGATAGTGGCCGTACTGATGGTGGTGGCCATGTCGGTATCGGCAGGCAGCTTCATTGCTCCCGATTATACTATCACTGAATTGACCAACCTTGCGTTGGTCGCCCCCGACGGGACGGCCGACTATCAGCCTTGGGCCTTGTTCGCCCTTTTGCTGCTGGTCGCCGCATTGGCGTTGGGCACCATTTTCCTCTATAAGAAGCGGATGTTGCAGATACGTCTTACGTTGTTCAGCTCCATCCTGCTGATTGGATATTATGCCACACTGGTGGCGTTTGTGCTCCTGCTGAAAGGGGATGCCGGTTTTGTCCCTTCGTGGGGACTCTGTCTGCCGGCTGTGAGCCTTATCCTGAACTGGCTGGCCATCCGCGCCATCGGTAAAGACGAGATGCTGGTGCGTTCTTACGAGCATTTACGCTGACGCGCTGTCATCCCTGTTTGCCATTCAGAGCGAAAGCGAAGAATCTGAAAAACATGCACTTGGTGCTAACGGATTCTTCGCTTTCGCTCTGAATGACAATTTGTATGTATCGTTGGGTTTGGTGACACACCCTCGTTGTCTCGTGGTGTCATCGCCGGGTAGGCAGCGAGAATTCCCGTTCCATAGCCCTGTCCTGCTTTGATGGGGGGTCAGCGGTTGCCGGTCTTGCCATATTGGGCCTTGATGGCCGACAGCTCCTTGCGGATGTCATTGATGCGCCGCGCGTCACTGGGATGGGTGCTCAGCAGTTCGGGCACCTTGCCACCGCCGCTGGCCGACATCTTCTGCCAGAAACTGACGGCCACATCGGGGTTGTAGCCGGCCATGGTCATGAAGATCAGTCCCATATAGTCGGCCTCCAGTTCATGCTTGCGCGAGAAAGGCAGCATGACCCCCAGCTGTGCGCCTACGCCATATACCTTGTTGGCGACAGATTGGGTCATTTCGCTTTTCTGCGAGAGTGCCGAGCCCAGCAGCTGTGCGCCATATTGTGCCAGCATCTGCTGGCTCAGGCGTTCGTTGCTGTGTTTGGCCACGGCGTGCGCCACTTCGTGTCCTATCACGACGGCCAGTTCGTCGTCTGTGGCGACCAGTTTCATCAGTCCTTCGTAGACCACGATTTTCCCGCCGGGCATACAGAAGGCGTTGACCTGTGCGTCTTTGACCAGGTTGAATTCCCAGGCAAATTCATTGATTTGGCTTTGCAGCCCGTTCTGGCGCAGGTACTCTTCGGTGGCGGCCGCTATTTTCCGGCCTACCCGGGTCACGGTGGCGGCCTGTCGGGAGTCAGTGGATTTCGTGGCGGTCTTCATGTAGTTGTTGTATTGCGTCAGGCTGGACGCCAACACTTCCTGGTCCGAGACCAGCAACACTTGTTGCCGTCCCGTCACCGGTACCGATCCGCATCCTGCCAGCAGCAAGAGGGCGGCGGTTGTCATCAAGGATAGTTTCATACGGATAAGGGTTTACTTCTTGACAAATGTACGTTTTTTCACGTAAAATACCACATGGCCGTTGCTTGAATTTCCTTATATTTGCATTCAAAATGCAAAACTCATGAAAAAGGATATCCGACTTTACGGTCTGTTGCTGTCACTGGCTTGTCTCGCCGAAGGATGTTCGGTCAGTAAGTTCGTGCCCGAAGGGGCCTATCTGCTGGACAATGTGAAGATAGAATCGGACAACCGCGACGTGAAGTCATCCGACCTTCATCCGTTCATCCGGCAGCAGCCCAACGCGCGGTGGTTCAACTCGCTGAAACTGCCCATGTACATTTACGCCGCCTCGGGCAGGGACTCTTCCAAATGGGTGAACCGCTTCTGGCGCAAGCTGGGAGACGCACCGGTGATCTATAGCAGTGAGGCGGCCGAGGACTCGCGCCGTGAGATGCAGAAGGCGGTGCAGAACATGGGGTATATGGGTGCGCAGGTGGACTTGCGGCAGCAGCCCAAGGGGAACAAGATGAAGCTGGTCTTCGCTGTGCATACCGGGAAGCCTTATGTGGTGGAGCATTTGCGGTATGACATCCCCGACCTGCAGGTGCGCGGGTTTCTGTATGCCGACTCGGCCAACAGCCGCTTGCGCGAGGGGATGCGTTTTGACGTCAACCGGCTGGAGTCGGAACGGCAGCGCCTGACGCAATATTTGCAGAACAACGGTTTCTACCGGTTCAACAAGGATTTCATCGCTTTTCAGGCCGACACGATGCTGAACACGCAGAAAGTGGATCTGACCTTCCGCCTGCTGCCGTATCAGCAGCGCAAGGAGGATGCCCCGTCCGCCCACCGGCGGTACGTGTTGCGGGGTGTCAATTATCTGCTCGACATTGATTTTGACCAGTTGCTGGAACGTCGCCTCCAGGGGGCCGACACGGATTCGTGCAAGGGCCTGAAGTTCTATTATTACCGTCGGCCTTTCCTGCGGCCGAAATCATTGGCCAACTACAACTTTCTGCGTCCCGGCGCGGTGTACAGCAGCCGCGACGTGCAGGACACCTATACCTCGTTGGGCCGGCTGGGCATCCTGAAGTACAGCAACATCCGTTTTGCGGAAGTGCAGCGGGGCGATTCTATTCTGCTGGACGCTTATGTGATGCTGAACAAGGGCCGCAACAAATCGCTGTCGGTAGGATTGGAGGGTACCAATACGGCCGGTGATTTGGGGGCGGCGGCCTCCGTCTCGTTGACCCACCGGAATCTGTTCAAGGGTTCGGAAACGTTTATGGTCAAACTGAGGGGGGCCTACGAGGCCATTACCGGACTGGAGGGCTACAGCAATTCGCACTATATGGAGTATGGGGCCGAGGTGGGGCTGACGTTTCCCGATTTCAAGTTTCCCTTCCTGTCTTCCGACTTCCGCCGGCGCATCAAGGCCACTTCAGAGGTCAGCCTGAAGTACAACTGGCAGATACGTCCGGAGTTTGAGCGGACGGTGGCTGCCGTGTCGTGGAGTTACCGCTGGAGCCAGCGGGCCAAGTCCACCCACAGGTTGGATTTGCTGGATGTCAACTATGTCTATATGCCCTACCGGTCGGAGGCGTTCGAGGAGTATCTCGCCAAGATGGCATCCATCAATCCGATGGTGCTTTACAGTTACAGCGACCTGATGATTGTGCGGTTGGGTTATACCTATACCTACAACAGTGCGGGCAACAATGCCGCCTTTGCCGCCAAGCGCAACTCTTACTCCATCCGCCTGAATGTGGAAGAGGCCGGCAATGTGCTGTATGCCTTCTCCAAGCTGTTCAATCCGCATCCGCGCTATGGAGAGAACTATCGGTTGGCCGATACCTATTTTGCCCAATATGTGAAAGGCGACATTGACTTCACCCGTAACTTCCAGATAGACCACCGCAATTCGCTGGTGTTTCATGCGGGGCTGGGCATCGCCTATCCCTACGCCAACTCGCAGACGCTGCCTTTTGAGAAACTCTATTTCTCGGGAGGGGCCAACAGTGTCCGCGGATGGGGGGTGAGGTCATTGGGCCCCGGCGGCTATGCAGGGGGAGCTGCGGCTATGGACTACCTGATGAGGACCGGCGAGCTGAAACTTGACCTCAATCTGGAATACCGCACGTTCCTTTTCTGGAAACTGCACGGAGCCGCCTACATTGACGCCGGCAACATCTGGAACGTGCGCGATGGCAGTATCGAGGAGGGCGTCTTCCGGTTCAACCGTTTCTACCGGCAGCTGGCGGTGTCTTACGGCTTGGGCATACGGTTTGACCTTGATTTCCTGATTCTGCGTTTCGATACGGGTATGAAGGCGGTCAATCCGATGGGCACAGGCAAGGCGCGCTATCCGCTGGTGCATCCCAAGTTCAGCCGTGACTTCGCCTTTCATTTTGCCGTAGGCTATCCGTTCTGAGGCCGGCATGTATGTCAACTTAACAAGAATATCGATATGAAAGACCCGAACATTACCACCCAAGAGGAATGGCAGGAATTGAAACAATGGTTCGCCGCGCATGAGTTGCCGCCCACCTTGTCTGTCGACAAGGCGACCTATCTGCCGGATACGCGGCTGACGGTCGGCAGCCTGTTGGCGCAGGCCGAGGTGTGTTATGAGAATCCCCGTATGCAGGGCTGCATCCTGCTGCTCAAACGCATCAAGGAGCGGCTGGAAGCGGGGACATGACATCCCCCTCCTGCGGCCCCGTTCCCCCCGGCAGCCGGCAGCCGGTTACAACCGGCTGTCGGAGATGAGGCGTGCGATGCGTGTCTTGCTTTGGGCTCCTTTGGTCATCAGATAGACATGCTTGTAGGCATCACGGTTCAGTTCGGTGGGCGACCCGTTGATGAGGATGATGTTGCGGTCGTTGGCGAACTTGAGGATGCCGTTGACATTGTTGGGGTGCAGCTTCCCGATTTCGTCCATCATGCAGTGCAGCTTGAAGTCCTTGAACTTCTGCGAGGCCCCTTCCTTGAAGACATTGATGAGCATGATGTTGATCATGGCCTTGACCAGGATGTCGGTACCTTCCGACCCCACATTGGAGAGTCTTTCCACGAAGCCCGTGTCGTTGTCGTTCTCGATGATGCGGAACCGCAGCTCGAACGAGTCGTACAGGCGGATGTTGTCGTAGCGGTAGGCGTGGATTTCCTTGATGAAGTCGCGCAGCAGGCCGATGGCTTCCTGTTTCACGGGCTGGGTGTTTTCGGACGAGAAAAGGTTGGTGCCCGGTGTGAGGTCGTAGGCATGCTCGTTGTAGTAATGGCGGATGGCGCGCAGGCAGTTCACCACGCGGTTGCTGCTTTCTTCCACCTTCATCTCGATGCGTTGGATGACTCCCACGAAGTTGCACGTATGGAACCCCTTGTTCACCTGGTTGATGAGGTCGTGGATGTCAGTTTCTGACGCTGTGAGTTGCGCCGTGTCCATGCTGATACGCTTGAAGATGTCTGAGTGCTCATCGTTGATGCGCCGGATGTACTCGTCGATGCGGTTCTCCTCTACAAAGTCGTGCAGTTCGTCGGCGAAACGGACGTATTCCCAATCCTCGTTGAACTTGGTGGCGAACTTGAACGTGTTGTCTTCGCCGAAATGCCCCGTGAAGAGGTTCACTTCTTTGCGCAACCGGCTTTGCAGCTGGAGGTATTGGTTCTGGAGCCGTCCTAACTCCTCGATGAGCTCGATGCACGATTTCTGCGAGAGGACTTCCGGCGTGCTGACCCGGTTCTCGGGGAGGAACAGGTCTTGATGCGGCCGGTACCAGTCGTAGGCAGAAATCCTGTGGAAAGCGTCCATGTTGAGCTGCAGCGACCGTACCTGCTCGTCGGCCGCCGCCAGTTCCTTGTCTGTGGCATCTATTTCGGTCTGCAGCCGTGCGGTGCTTTCCTTGAGCGCGGCATGTTCCGCGCCGAGCAGGCGTTGCTGTTCGTCGGCTTCGCGTTGCCACTGCGGTATGTTGTCCATCAGGTCACGTTTGTCCTTCTGGTATTCGATGAGGAGGGTGGCATGCTCCTTGATGGACTGCAGTTCGCGGTCAATCCGCATCATCTGGTCTGCGATGTTCTGCAGGCGTTCCGTGTCGGCTCCCTGCGAGTGCAGCTCCTTCTGCATGTCCGCCTCGTAGGTATTCTTTTCCGAGGCGATGCGGCGCAGCTCCTCCTTGTCTTCCCGGCGGATGGCGGCTGTCTGCGCCTGCTGCTCGTCGGCCATCTGGCGTTGTTCTGCTTGCCATTCCTGTTTCAAGGCGGCCAGTTTTCCGCTTTTTTCAGCATTCAGGTTCTCCAGCTGCCGGTCGATGCTTTCCAGCTCCTGGCGGGCTTGCAGCCGTTGCGCTTCGAGGCCTTCTGTCTTGCGGCGGCGTTCTTCCTCCTCCTTTTTCTTCCACACCTCCAGGTCGAGCATGTCCGTCTGATACTGGGCTTCCAGTTTCTCCAGCTCGTATTGCTGTATGCGGACCCGCTCTTTCTGTTCCCGGATGCGCGGTTGGTATTTGCTCCGCAGGCGGTTCTGCAAGGCCTCCTTTTCCTCCTGCAGCCGCAGGCTTTCCTGCCTTATCTGCTCCACGCGGCCGAGGCTTTCCTCTTTCTCCCGTTGGTAGTCGTCGATGGACTTGATGTGCCGCTGGATGCCGTCGAGGTCGATGTCGACCCCATAGAAGGAAGCCTCCCCTCCGGTGCTTTTTTTCGGCGAGAGGTTGGTTTGCCACAGGATGCTTTCGTCGCAGATGCGTCCGATGTTGTGTTCCCATCCCGGCAGGTGCTCTTTCAGCCATCCTTGCAGGGTGTGCCGGCTGTTCTGCAGGAATGTTTCGAGCTCGTCGATGCGTGGCCGCAGGGCTTGCTGTTCTTGTGCGAGGCGGTGGAGCGCGTCCTCAATGGCCTTCATTTCCTGTTGCTGCTCCTGTTCCCACTGCAGGGTGATTTCCTTGATGTTCAGACGGGCCTGCTCCATCTGGTTTTTCTTGTTCAGGTGGACCGAGGTATAGGCCTGTATGCGTTGCTTGATGGCGGTCTGTTCGGTTTCGAAGAACACTTCCTGGCGGCACAGTTTGAGCTGGTAGTCGAGTGCGGTGAGGGCCGTCTGCTGCTGGCTGCGGGCCGGATGGAGCTCTCCCGACAGCCGCTCGTAGGACTGGTAGAGGGCTTCGGTGGCCGCTTCGTGGCGGTAGCGTGCCGCTTCCAGCCGTTGGTTATAGTCGGCGTTGAGTGTTTCCAGCCGCTGCACTTTGGCGGCGTGCAGGCTCACCGCCTGTTCGTCAAGATGCTGTATGAGCGACTTGTATTTGGTGGAGATCTCCGTGTACTGCGATGTCAGGATGTGTTGTTCCTCCATCAGTCCCTGCCGCCGTTGTTCCCATTCTTCTTTTTTGGCCGCGCGTTCCATCAGTTTTTCCACGTGGCGGCCGCTGTATTCGTCGGCTTTGGCGCGTGCCTTTTGCAGGTCGTTGTTCAGGATGGCCAGCCGTTCTTGCAGCCGCTCGCAGCGTTGGCGTGACGCTTCCTGCAAGGCCTGTCTGCGTCCGGTGAGGGCTTTGCGCTGTTCCTCGGCCTGCTGCCGTCTCCCGACGGATTGGGGAAGGACGGTTTCGGCGTGTGCGAAGGCGGCGGCCAGTTCGCGGCAGCCCTGCACAAGGGCGGTCTGGTGCCGTCCTACCTGTGCCGAGAGGGAAGTGATGTCGGCGGCCTGTTTCCGGGTCTCCTTCCGTTGGAACTCTTCGATGTCGTGCAGGCGGGTCTCAAAGCTTTTGAGGTGTTCCTTGTAGGAATTGAGGTCGATGCCGCCTTCTTCCTCGTTGAGGGAGGAGATGATGGTCTTTTTGATGAATTCGGCATCGAGCTTGGAGTTGAGCAGCACGTTCTGTATCGTGCGCGGGATGTTCTGGTATTGCCGGCTCTCCATCAGGGAGTACTTCTGTAGGTCGGGAGACACTCCGTTGCCGTACAGGATGTTGCGGTATTCGTCGAACGTGTAGATGATGCGTGAGTAGTCTGTGCCGCACTCATCGAGCACGGCGCGGATGCGGTCATTCCCGCTGTAGGCGGTGCGTGTCTCCTCGTCAATGAAGAACTCCTTGCGGTAGGGCGAGTCGATGAAACGGTAGTTCACGCGGTTCATCGACTTGAAGCTGAGGATGCAGAATGCGCCATGCTCCGTAGTGACTTCGTAAATGATGTAGGAGTTGGCGTAGGGGAAGTAGTATTCCGTGTAGGTCTGTTTCTCCACCGGGATGCCCAGCTTCTGGGTATCGGCATTGTAAAAAAACAGGATGGCGCGCAGCACGGTGCTTTTGCCCACTCCCTGGGTGCCGATGAAGTGGACATTGCCGTCCAGGTAGATGTCGTCGGCGTAGGGGATGTTGGCGCTGTTGATGAAAATGATTCTATTCAGGTTTCTCATTGTCTTCGGTCTCGTCGTAAATGTTGATACTGTCTATCAGTCGCTCCAGGTAGTGCCAGGCACTCATCACCTTGTAGGTGTTGGTCTGTTCGTTCTCCAGCTCCAGAAACGAGTCTTTGGTGAGCTGGCGGATGACGTTGTCCAGAATATCCTTGCGGATGTCCTTGTCCGAGAAGTGCTTGCGGATGCTGTCCAGCTTGTTTTGCAGCACTACGTTGATGTTGGCTTCCACCAGCAGCTGCTCGGGTTGGAAGCGGCAGCCGGGCCCGAAGGTCTCATCGTAAGTCTTGAAGAGGTCGAGCACGTCTATCCAGTAGTAGGCCCGCAATATCTTCTGTTCCAGCGTGGCGCGCGGCTCTGTCCGCGAGAAGTAGTAGTATTCGTTGCCCTGCTCCAGCGTGTAGCCTATCTGGGCGAAGAACAGGGAGAGGGGCTCGAAGTGCTCGTCGATGCTGTCATACATCTCGCGCACTTCGTCGTTGGTGCTGTTGGAGCTGATGAACAGCCCTTTCTGCAGGTAGTCGAACAAGGCACCCGTATGGTCGGGGAGTTCAATATTGAGGTTCATTTCGGTTGTTTTGGTTTTAAGGTGAGGGTTCATGCCGGGTAGATGACGGCATATTCATAATGTTTGTAGTGGCCGAGGCGGTCGGTGATGCGCAGCTGCGACTCGTAGAGCGACACAATCTGGCAGAACAGGGTGGTGCGTTCCGCTTCGTCCACCTGCCGTGGGAATGGGCAGGCCATGAGGTAGCTGAAGAGGTCGGTCAGCGGTGCGTCCGCATCTTCCCACTGCCGTTGCTTCTGTTGCAGGAAGTAGTTGCCGACGGTCTCTTCGAGGTCGATGCTTTCCTCCACCATGGCTTGGGCGGCCAGCTCCTCTTCGGTGAAGGCGCCTGCCTCGTTGCTGCGCAGGGTCTCGCGGTATTGCAGGTTCTTCAGCACTTTGAGGATGACCGGCCGTGCCTCGTCGCTGTTCAGGTAGTTGACGGACAGCTTGAAGCTGGCCGGTGGGGTGCCCTCCATCAGCAAGGAGCGTTCGCGGTCGAGCACTTCCGAGAGGTTGCTTTTGGCGCGCAGCTCGAACTGGTCCTGCAGGTATTTGATTTTCTTGATTTTCTCGACCAGAATGACCTGGTGCTTGATTTGGTTGAGGTAGTTGATGATGTCCTGCTGGGCACGTATCAGGCTGTGGGCCGAGAGTTGCAGCTCCCGGCGCAGGTCCAGCAGGATGCGGGTCAGCTCTTCGTCGGTGGCCTGCCGGAAGAAAGGCCGTTCTTCGTGCAGCACCAGCTGTTCGGTCGTATCGATGAGCCGCTGTATGTTGGCGCGCTTGCGGTCGAGATTCTCCAGTTTGGCAATCTTGATGCGGTAAGTCGGTTCGTGCTTGAACGCATTGTCGATGCTGCTCTGCAGGTTGATGACGTTGCGCAGGGTGGTCCGCGCTATTTTCTGGAAGGTCAGCTTGATGTTCCTCACGTAGCTGTTCTTGCGGGCGGGGATGCGTTCCTTCAGGTAGTAGTCCATCAGTTCGTGCAGGTAGTCGATATGCTCGTCAATGGTGGCGGTGTTGATTTCCTCGTTGGCTTCGAGCAGCAGTTCGAAGAAGTCCAGGAAGCGTGCGTCCAGTTCTACAAAACTGCCGTTTTGCCGGATGACCTCTTTCTCAATCAGCAGCTTCAGCTTGTTCTCGTCGTCTTTCAGGAGTGCCAGCGCGTCTGCATACCTGAAGTCGGATGCCTTCCGCTTCTCGAACATTTCTGTCAGGAGGATGCGGGCGGCATTGACGGTATTGATGATTTCGTGGATGGAGCGGAAGATGTACATACGCCTGTTATCCCTCCACGTTCTGATACAGGTACCGCTTGATGCTTTTTTTGGCCGTCTTCTCGAATTCTTCGGGATAGAGTTTTATCCGGGTAATCTGGCAATAGGCGGGCAGTGTCTGGTTCAGCTCTATGCGGTTTCTTTCCATGGCGGCTTCCAGCTGGCTGCTGTCCAGACCTTTGGCGAAGGCCTCGTCGTTGTCGGGGTAGATGAGGGCGGTCAGCTTGTCGCCCGTGAGCACCACCAACGACTCGTTGACGAAGGCCATGTTGTTGAGTCTGGCCTCTATTTCCTCGGGGTAGATGTTCTGTCCAGAGGCGGTGAGGAGCATGTTCTTGCAGCGGCCTTTGATGAAGATGTTGCCTTGTGCGTCTTTTATCGCCATGTCGCCGGTATGGAGCCAGCCGTCCCGGTCAATGGTCTGTGCGGTGGCTTCTTCGTTCTTGTAGTATCCCGTCATGAGGTTCATGCCGCGGCAGACCAGTTCGCCCGGTATGCGTTCGGGGTCGTCCGACAGCACTTTGGTCTCCATGTTGGCCACCGTGCGGCCGCACGAAGTGTATTTCAGTTCGTTCCATCGGCTGTGGCAGATGAGCGGGGCGCACTCCGTCATGCCGTAGGCGATGGTGTAGGGGAAGTTGATTTTGCGCAGGAACGCCTCCACCTCGGCGTTGAAGGGCGCGCCGCCGATGACAATCTCGATGAAGTTGCCTCCGAAGACCTCCATGCTTTGCTGGCGGATCTTCTCCTTGATTTTATCGCTCACCACCGGCAGTTGCAGCAGCAGTTTGCCCAGCTTGTTGTCAATTTTCGGCAGCACGTCTTTCTTGAAGATTTTTTCGACGATGAGCGGCACGCAGGCAATGATGCGGGGACGGATGACGGCGAACGACTCGGCGATGATTTTGGGCGACGGCATACGGGTGAGGAACCACAGGTGTGCGCCTGCGGTGATGCCGTAAAGGAAGTCGAAGACCAGCCCGAAGATGTGTCCCAGCGGCAGCATGGACACCACGTTGTCACCCGGTTGGAGCCCCACGTTCTGGCGGATGTGGGCCAGGTTCGACAGGATGGCGCGGTAGGGGAGCATGACCCCCTTGGAATAGCCGGTGGTGCCCGATGTATAGTTGATGATGGCCAGTTCGTCCGGCTTTTCCCGCCGGTACGCTACGTCCTCGGCACGGAACCGGCAAGGATATTTCCTGCCGAACTCCTCGTTGAGGTGCTCCCGGCAGTAGGTCAGCTTCTCCGAACGGGACACGACCAGCTCGAACCCTTTCAGCTCGATGATGCCTTCCAGTTGGGGCATGGCGCCTTCGTTGAAGTTCTCCCACACCTGGTCGCCTACGAACAGCAGCCGCGATTCCGAGTGGTTGACCACATTGTGCACATTGTCGGCCTTGAACTCGTGGAGGATGGGCACGGCCACGGCACCGTAGGTCACGATGCCCAGAAAGGCGGCGGTCCAGTTGGCGCTGTTTCGTCCGCACAAAGCGATTTTGTCCCCCTGGCGGATGCCTATCTGCTCGAACAGGATGTGTAGCTTCTCTATTTTCCGGGCGACATCTTTGTATTGCAGGGTGACCCCTTTGTAGTCGGTCAGTGCGGCCAGATTCCAGTGCTGGCGGATACTGTTTTCAATAAGTCCTATAAAGCTGTCTTGAAGTTCCATTTTCTCTTGATTGCACACTTGTTGAATAAATGTGCGCAAAAGTACGAAAAGTTGGCCGAATATCGGGTATTATTTGCTGTAAATTTTCGGTATCTCTGCTTTTCGTGCTATATTTGCCGACAAATCTATAAGGCATAAAAGAGATGTTGGTGTACAATACGACGTATCATGTGGAGCTGGGCGATGCCCGCAATTTTGTGATCTGGCTGAACGAATGTTATATCCCTGCCGCAGAGCGGTCGGGCGAGTTGCGGCAGGCCCGTATCCTGCGCATCCTGAGCCATAAGGAGCAGGACAGCGAGTGTTTCTCCTTGCAGTTCGAGGTGGATGACAGTGCGGCGTTGCACCGCTGGCACACGCAGTGCGGGGCGAAGCTGAACGAGGAGATGATGAAAATCTTCAAAGACAAGGTCATCGGTTTCCCGACCTTGATGGAGGTCATCCGGTGATCAGCCCGGTCAAGGAAAAGATTATCCTCGGCATCGATCCCGGGACGAACATCATGGGATATGGGGTGCTGAAGGTGACGGGCGTGAAGCCGGAGGTGCTGACGCTCGGCGTGATAGACTTGCGCAAATGCAAGGACTCCTACCTGAAGCTGCGGCACATCTACGAGCGCGTGCAGGGAGTCATCTCGGCCTACTTGCCCGACGAGCTGGCCATCGAGGCGCCCTTTTTCGGCAAGAACGTACAATCCATGCTCAAACTCGGAAGAGCCCAAGGGGTGGCCATCGTGGCCGCCCTCTGCCGGGACATCCCCGTGACCGAGTATGCTCCGCTGAAAATCAAGATGGCCATCACGGGCAACGGACAGGCCAGCAAAGAGCAGGTGGCCGACATGCTGCGGCGGATGCTGCACCTGCAGGCGAAGGACCTGGGCGGTTTTCTGGATGCGACCGATGCGCTGGGAGCGGCCTACTGCCATTACCTGCAAATGGGGCGGCCGGAACTGCCCGACGCTTACCGGGGGTGGAAGGACTACATCGCCAAGCATCCCGACAAGGTGCGCCTCTGACAGAAGAACACTCTAAGCATAACTATATTCTTTATTCAACCTACAACAAAGACCAATGAAAGCAATGAAATCGATGAAAACAAGGAGAGCGAAAAAACTATTGCTCATGTCGGTGCTCGCGACATTCAGCTGTACGTCGATACAGCAGAAGGTGTATTCCTCTTTTGATGACTATCCTGTGTATGAGGGTCAATGGGAGGAGATGGTGTATTCGCCGGCGGCCACCCGCTTTTCCTTGTGGGCACCCACGGCCCAGGAAGTGCGCGTGCTGCTCTACGACGAGGGGCGCAACGGCTCGGCATACGAGACGGTGGTCATGACCGCCGGCAAGGACGGGATGTGGAAGACCGACGTGGACGGTGACCTGAAAGGCAAATTCTATGCCTTCAACGTGAAGGTGGACGACCAGTGGTTGGGCGACACGCCGGGCGTGCTGGCCAAGGCCCTGGGCGTGAACGGTGACCGGGCGGCGGTCATCAATATGGCGGACACCAATCCCGAAGGCTGGGAAAACGACGCGCGTCCGGCACTGAAGGATTTCTCGGACATCATTCTGTATGAGATGCACCACCGCGACTTCTCCATCGACTCTACCGCCAATATCCGTCACAACGGCAAATACCTCGCGCTGACCGAAGAGGGGACGGTGACGGCCGACGGTGCCAAGACCGGCATTGACCACCTGAAAGAGCTGGGCGTGACGCATGTGCACCTGTTGCCTTCGTTTGACTATTCATCGGTCGATGAGACCAAACCCGACCTGCCCCAATACAACTGGGGATATGACCCGAAGAACTATAACGCGCCCGAAGGGTCGTATGCTACCGATCCGTTCCAGCCCGAGGTGCGCATCCGCGAGTTCAAGCAGATGGTGATGGCTCTCCACAAGGCGGGCATCCGTGTGGTGATGGACGTGGTGTACAACCATACGGCGGTGACGAAGGGCAGCAACTTCGAGCGTACGGTGCCGGGCTATTTCTACCGTCAGGACGAGAAGGGCGGTTTCGCCGATGCCTCCGCCTGCGGCAACGAGACGGCCAGCGAGCGTGCCATGGTGCGCAAGTACATGGTGCAGTCGGTGTGCTATTGGGCGCAGGAGTATCATGTGGACGGTTTCCGCTTCGACCTGATGGGCATCCACGACATCGAGACCATGAATGCCATCCGTTCCGCCCTCAACAAGATTGACCCCACCATTTATATGTATGGCGAAGGATGGGCGGCGGCGGCTCCACGTCTGCCGCAGGAACGGCTGGCCATGAAGAGCAACACCTATCTGATGCCGGGCGTGGCCGCTTTCAGCGATGAGTTCCGCGACAGCCTGCGCGGTCCCTTCGGCCACGACGAGAAGGGGGCCTTCATCATCGGCGCCCCGCGTCATGAGGCCGGCATCAAGTTCGGTATCGTGGGTGGTATCGCCCATCCGCAGGTCAACAACGACTCCGTTCATCGTGTCCCGAAGATTTGGGCCAACCAGCCCACACAGTTCATCGCCTACGCCAGCTGCCATGACGACCTGTGTATGACCGACCGCATCCGGCACACCCTGCCCGGCGCCTCTGTCAAGGAGCTGGCCGCCTTGCAGAAACTGACGCAGACCGCCATCCTCACTTCGCAGGGAGTGCCTTTCCTGTTTGCCGGCGATGAAGTGATGCGCGACAAAAAAGGGGTGGCCAACTCGTACAAGAGCCCCGATGAAATCAACGCCATCGACTGGACGCTGAAGACCACCCACCGCGACGTGTTCGACTATGTATCGGGTCTGATAGCCATGCGCAAGGCCCATCCCGCCTTCCACATGGGGTCGGCCGACCTCATCCGCCAGCATCTGGAGTTCATCCACGTGCCGGCCAGCAATGTGGTGGCCTTCCGCCTGAAGGGGAATCCGTGCGGCGACAGCTGGCTCAACACGACCGTGGTGCTCAACGCACGTACCGAACCGGTGACGGTGGACATCCCCGATGGCAAATACTGGATTGCCGCCCGCGACGGACGTATTGACCTGGTGATGGGCCTGGGTACACTGGTCGGCAACAAGCTGGAGGTGGCTCCGCGTTCCGCCATGATCATCCATCAGTAAGCACTGAGGGTGTGTCCCATGATACAGAGCCAATGGCCATGCTGAGCGAAAGCGAAGAATCTGTCAACATAAAGTGCATGTTTTCAGGTTCTTCGCTTTCGCTCAGATAGCAGACAGGACGGACAGGCCTATTTCGTTTTCTTAATCAAAATCCATTCAAAAACATGCAAAACATCATTTCCATTACCAACGGTGTGACCCGCCACCCGATCTACCGGATGGCCGATCCCATCAACCTTCAGATTGCCGCCGGCGAACACGTGGCCATTGTCGGCCCCAACGGGGGCGGCAAGAGCCTGCTGGTAGACACCCTCACCGGACGCTATCCGCTGCTGATGAACGAGGTGAAATATGACTTCTCGCCCTCGGCCTCGCCGTTGGTGTCCGAGAACATCAAGTACATCACCTTCCGCGACTCGTACGGTGATGCCGACGGCAACTATTACTACCAGCAGCGGTGGAACTCGCAGGACCTGGAGGAGACGCCGATTGCGGGCGACCTGTTGCCGGCGGCCTGTGCCGACGAGGACTTCCGCCAGACCCTCTATGACCTGTTCGGCATACGGCCGTTGTTGGACAAGCACATTGTGCTGCTCTCCAGCGGCGAGCTGCGCAAGTTCCAGCTGACGAAAACGCTGCTCGGACACCCGCGGGTGCTCATTATGGACAATCCGTTCATCGGCCTCGATGCCAAGACCCGCGACTTGCTGCACGACCTGCTGCAGAAGCTGACCGAAGTCACCTCGCTGCAGGTGATACTGGTCCTCTCGAAAACAGACGACATCCCCTCGTTCATCACCCACGTGGTGCCCGTCGCCGGCCGCGTGTGCGGGCAGAAGATTCCGCTGGCCGACTACCGGGCGCAGCAGGTGCCGGCCCGTGTGCTCGATGAGGAGAAACGCCGGCGCATTCTGGAGCTGCCCTATGCCGACCGCCTGTATCAGGCCGACCATGTGGTGGAGCTGAAGAAGGTGAGTATCCGTTACGGCGAACGCACCATCTTGCAGGAACTGGACTGGACGGTGCTGTGTGGCGAAAAATGGGCGTTGGGCGGAGAGAACGGGGCCGGCAAGTCCACGCTGCTGAGCCTGGTCTGTGCCGACAATCCGCAAAGCTATGCCTGCGACATCACGCTCTTCGACAAGAAGCGGGGCAGCGGCGAGAGTATCTGGGAAATCAAGCGGCATATCGGCTATGTGAGTCCCGAGATGCACCGGGCCTATATGCGTAATCTGCCCGTGATGGACATTATCGCCAGCGGCTTGCACGACTCCATCGGGCTCTATCGTAAACCGCGTCCCGAAGACCGGGCGAAATGCGAGTTCTGGCTGGACATCTTCGGCATCGGCGCACTGAAGGACCGCAACTTCCTCCAGCTCTCCAGCGGCGAGCAGCGCTTGGTGCTGGTGGCGCGGGCGTTCGTGAAAGACCCCGAACTGCTGATTCTGGACGAGCCGCTGCACGGGTTGGACATGTACAACCGCAGGTTGGTGAAAGACATCATCGAGGCGTTTGCCGCCCGCAAGGACAAGACGCTGATTATGGTGACGCACTACCGGGAGGAGCTGCCCGCTGTCATCGACCACGAGCTGTATCTGAAGAGGGTGCTTTAAAGCCCCTCTTTTTTTTTTGAAATGATAAAGGGGTGCATCAGTCATACTGCTACACCCCTTATCTGAGTTATGGATAATCTGTCCGTTCAGAGACCGGATTATTTCTTGCCTTCGAGCTGTTCCTTCAAAGCGGCCAGTGCGTCGATGTCGCCCAATGTGGTCGAAGCAATCTGATTCTGAATCATCGGAGCCTCTTCCTTCTTGTTCTGCTTCCTGGCCTTCTTTTCTGCCTTTTCTTCAGCCTTGGCAGCATCTTCGAAGATGCGGCTGTGTGACAGGATGATGCGTTTTGCATCCTTGTTGAATTCGATCACCTTGAACTGCAGCTTTTCATCCAGCTGGGCCTGAGTGCCGTCTTCTTTTACAAGGTGCTTCGGAGTGGCGAAGCCTTCTACACCATAGGGCAGAGAAACTACCGCACCCTTATCCAGCATTTCGATGATGGTACCTTCGTGAACAGAGCCTACCGTGAACACTGTTTCGAACACATCCCACGGGTTGTCTTCCAACTGCTTGTGGCCCAAGCTCAGACGACGGTTTTCCTTGTCGATTTCCAGAACGACTACCTCAATGTCGGCACCAATCTGCGTGAATTCTGACGGGTGTTTGATTTTCTTTGTCCAAGACAGGTCAGAGATGTGGATGAGGCCGTCTACACCTTCTTCGATTTCTACGAATACACCGAAGTTCGTGAAGTTGCGCACCTTAGCCACGTGCTTCGAAGCCACCGGATACTTCTGTTCGATGGTTTCCCATGGATCCGGTTTCAGCTGCTTGATACCCAAAGACATCTTGCGTTCTTCGCGGTCCAGTGTCAGGATGACAGCCTCCACTTCGTCGCCCACCTTCATGAAGTCCTGGGCGGAACGCAGGTGCTGTGACCATGACATTTCTGATACGTGAATCAGACCTTCTACGCCCGGAGCGATTTCGATGAAGGCTCCGTAGTCGGCCATAACGACCACTTTACCCTTCACGTGGTCGCCCACCTTCAGGTTGGCGTCAAGGGCATCCCAAGGATGCGGAGTGAGCTGCTTCAAGCCCAGAGCGATACGTTTCTTTTCGTCGTCGAAGTCGAGGATGACCACGTTCAGCTTCTGGTCGAGCTGTACCACTTCGCGCGGATCGCTGACACGGCCCCAAGACAGGTCGGTGATGTGGATCAGACCGTCTACGCCGCCCAAGTCGATGAACACACCGTAAGAGGTGATATTTTTAACGGTACCTTCGAGTACCTGTCCTTTTTCGAGTTTGCTGATGATTTCTTTCTTCTGCTGTTCCAGTTCAGCTTCGATAAGCGCTTTGTGAGAAACCACCACGTTCTTGAATTCCTGGTTGATCTTCACAACCTTGAATTCCATGGTCTTGCCTACGAACACATCGTAGTCACGGATAGGCTTCACATCAATCTGAGAGCCCGGCAGGAAGGCTTCGATGCCGAATACGTCGACAATCATACCACCCTTCGTGCGGCACTTGATGTAACCCTTGATAATTTCTTCGTTTTCGAGCGCAGCGTTGACACGGTCCCAAGAGCGGGTAGCGCGTGCTTTCTTGTGTGACAGGATGAGCTGGCCCTTCTTGTCTTCCTGGTTTTCGATGTACACTTCGACAGTGTCGCCCACCTTCAGGTCAGGATTGTAGCGGAATTCGCTCAGCGGAATGATACCGTCTGACTTGTAGCCGATGTTGACTACCACTTCACGCTTGTTCATGGCGATGACGGTACCGTCTACAACCTCACGGTCGTTCACTTTGTTCAGGGTGCTGTCATAAGCCTTCTCCTGATCTTCCTTGCTTACCTGTGATACTGCATCACCGTTTTCATAAGCATCCCAGTTGAAATCTTCAATGGGCTGCACGTTCTTTAAGTTTTCCATTCAGTTAATTAAAAATTGTTTTTTTACTACTAATTACGTTAGACTTTATGTTGATGAATCTAATTCGGGCGCAAAATTACAACTAAAATCTTTATCTGCAAAAGTTTTCGGCAGGGATTTTCAGTCTTCCAGCGAATAGTCGATGGTGGTGACCACCCTTACCTTTTTGATATGGGGGGTGTTGGCGTCGCGGTCGGCTATGCTGAACTGCCCTTGGTTGGCCGTGCGTATCTTGCCCAGCTCGCTGTCAGAGTCTTTGGCGAACTTCTCGCCGGCGGCGCGTGCGTTCTTCGTCGCCTCCTCTATCATCTGCGGCTTGATTTTGTTCAGGTCGGTGTATTCGTAGGTCACGTTGTAGCGGTAGTCGCCGCCGGTGATGGCCACGCCGCGTTTCAGCAGCTCGCCCTGCCCGCTGATGAGTGACCGCACGAGGTCCACTTTCTCCGAGGTCACCGTGATGACGGTGGTCACGTTGTAGCGGTAGGGGCCGGTCTGCCCGTTGCCGTAGCGTTCGGCCTGCATGTCGATGATTTCGGGGGCGCCGATGCTGATTTCCTTCTCGTCAATGCCTTTCTCTTTCAGGAAGGAGATGATGGTTTGGTTGGACCGCCGTATGTCGTCATACAGCGAGATGAGGTCGTTGCCCAGGCTTTTGCAAGCCAAGGGCCACGTCACGAGGTTGGCGGGGACTTCCATTTCGGCCAGTCCCTTCACGCTGACATAGCGGTCGCGTTCGACGAAGGCGTTGAAGCCTTTCCGGATGTTGATGCCCAACAGCAGGAGGCCGATCAGCAGGATGGCGGCTTCTGAGTTCCAGTTTTTCATGATGCGGATGTTTTTCTAAAGGTGAATGTTGGTTTCGGGCGTGGGGCGGAAGTGATACCGTTTCAGCCCTTCTATCGGACTTTTAACAAACTTCCCCACCCGAAGGTTCGCTTCGAGGGCCGCTTTTTCCACTTCCTCGCGGAAATGCCACGCCACCGAGCCGCAGAACGACACCGGCAGTCCGTGCGTGCCGTAGCCCGCCACGTTGCGGCGGAAGAACTCGCCGAAGCAGTCGTGCAAAAAGGCGGCCACCTCGGGCAGGTGGCGGTGGCGGTGGATGTAGGGCACGAGGCTGGCCAGGAAGCGGCCGGCCGCCGGCTGGCGGTACACCTTGTCCAGCAGGTCGGCCGTGTTGATGCCGTATTCGCTGAAGAGGCCTTTGCCCAGAGTGGCGGGCAGGAGGCCTTTCAGGCAGTCGGCCACGAAGCGTTTGCCCAGGTAGGCCCCGCTGCCCTCGTCGCCCAGCACATATCCCAGCGGGGGGATGTTCTTCACGATGTTTTGCCCGTCGTAGAGGCACGAGTTGGAGCCGGTGCCCAGGATGCAGGCAATGCCGGCCTCGGTGCCGCAGGCCGCACGCGCCGCGCCGAGCAGGTCTGTGCAGACGCTGACGGCGGCCCGGGGGAAACACTCCTGCAGCCGGTCGGCGATGAAGCCCGAGCGGGTGGGCAGGCAGCCGGCTCCGTAGAAGTGTACGGCCGTGCACCGCCCGGCCTCACCGGCCGGGAGCTGCCGGAGCAGTTTCCCGCAGATGATTTCGCTGATGCGCTCTTCCGTCAGCTGGAAGGGGTTGATGCCCTCCGTCTGCCAGGTCCGGTTGTCGTTGGCGTCGTTGCCCAGGCACCAGTCGGCCTTGGTGGCGCCACTGTCGGCTATCAGTATCATGGTCGTATGCGTGTTGTCGGGGTGGGGCAGGGGGTTAGTGACAATGGCCGCAACCGCCGCCGCAGCAGCCGTCGCCTTCTTCCTCATGGCTTCCGCAGCCGCCGCAGCTGTCGCATCCGCCGCCGCATCCGTGTCCGCTCATGGCGGTGACCAGCTGGGAGATTTCCTCGTTGGTGGCAGGGCGCATCTCGATGACCTTGCCTTCGAACGTCAGGTCCTTGCCGGCGTGCGGGTGGTTCAGGTCGAGCACCACCTTGTCTGCGGTGATTTCGCCCACGTTGGCATAGAACTGGTGTCCCTCAGCGTCGTTGAGCATGATGATGTTGCCGGTGAAGATATTGTCGCTGTCGAACTTGCCGTCCGCGTTCTTGAACATGTCCTTCGACACCGTGTGTACATTCTCCTCGTCGCGTTCGCCGTATGCTTCGGCGCAGGGAATCGTGAACTGGAACGCTTCCCCCTTGGCGCGTTGCATGATTTCCTGTTCGAAACGGTCCAGGGTATATCCCAGGCCGGTGATGAACTGGAAAGGGTGTGCTGCCGGGGCTTCTTCCAGCAGTTCTTTCTTGCCTTCGACGATGGCATACAGCTTGTAGGCTACGGTGATGTATTGGTTTTCCATTTTTCTGATAAGTTTTTTTGATTTCGGCCGCAAAGGTACGATTATAATCGGACATATCCAACGGTCCGTGGCCGCAAAACAGAAAAAAGGTCTCTTGCCATCACGGCAAAAGACCTTTCATACACCAAGGGTGACCGCGACAGGATTCAAACCTGTAACCGGCTGATCCGTAGTCAGCTACTCTATTCAGTTGAGCTACGCGGCCTTCCCTTTTCCTTTATTTTTCAATAATGCAATTAAAAATATAGCCTCACGGCTAAAGGATGAAGTGACCGCGACAGGATTCAAACCTGTAACCGGCTGATCCGTAGTCAGCTACTCTATTCAGTTGAGCTACGCGGCCTTCCTTTTTTGTGTCATGCCTGCAAGCAGCGGTGATCGCGACAGGATTCAAACCTGTAACCGGCTGATCCGTAGTCAGCTACTCTATTCAG